>JANXTP010000369.1 GCA_025352345.1 Burkholderiales bacterium
CCATCGGCGGCGTGATGGCCGGGGCCTGGGCCTCCGGGCGCATGGCGGGGCGAATCAAGCGCCAGCACCAGGTTCGCCACGGGTTCCTGATCATGCTGCTGGTGTCGCTGCTGAACCTGGCGCTCAACCTGGTGTTCGAGCCGCAGGCGTGGTGGGCCATCGCCCCGCTGGGCATCTACTCGTTCGGCTGGGCGCTGATGGTGCCGGTGGTGACGCTGATGGTGCTCGATCAGGCCCCCGACCGGCGCGGCATGGCCTCGTCCTTGCAATCCTGCATCGGCAGTGTGTCCAGTGGCCTGGTGGCCGGGCTGATGGCGCCATGGGTCATGCATTCGACCGTGGCGCTCGCCGCGGGGGCGGTGGTGTTGATGGGCATCGGTCTGGTTGCCTGGCGTTGGGTCGAGTCCCGGCTGGCTTGAATCGCGCTTGCCGGCTCAAGCCGGGCGGGTTGGTACCGATACCCCCTGGAAATCCCTTGGATTTGTCCCAGGAGTGTTCGCCGTGCCGCAGTTCAGTCACCGCCTTGCCACCGTCGCCTCGCACCTGTGCGTGGTGGCTGCGTGCGTTGTCGGCATGCCCGTGGCGCAGGCGGGCACCCTGCAGACGATCGACCCGATGGAAGCGATCCGCGAGCGGCTGGCGGCCAAGCTGGGCGCGGTGCCGGTGGCACCGAACGCGGCTGCAGGTGTCCTGAAGGTGAGCTCGCCCGGCGACGGGGCCTCCGCGGCCAGCGCCGCCGACAGACCAGCGCAGCGGGTGTCATCGCTGACGACCCGCGTGAACCCCACGGTACTGTCGGCCGGCCCCAGCCACAGGGCAGCGCCTGCGCCATCGGACGCCGCCCCTTGGGCCTATGAGGGCGAGCATGGCCCCGCCGCCTGGGCCCGACTGGCCCCCGAAAACGCCACCTGTGCCAACGGCCACAGGCAAAGTCCGATCGACATCACCGACGGCATCAAGGTCGATCTCGATGCGGTGCAGTTCGATTACCGGCCGAGCGCTTTCCGTGTCATCGACAACGGGCACACGGTGCAGGTCAATGTGGCGCCGGGCAACACGATCGAGGTGCTGGGCAAGCATTACGAACTGATGCAGTTCCACTTTCACCGGCCGTCCGAG
Source organism: Burkholderiales bacterium (assembly GCA_025352345.1). Lineage (GTDB taxonomy): Bacteria > Pseudomonadota > Gammaproteobacteria > Burkholderiales > Burkholderiaceae_C > PBB1. The sequence continues at coordinate 1,120 of JANXTP010000369.1, forward strand.
GAGCGCATCGACGGCAAGCCGTTCGACATGGTGGTGCACCTGCTGCACAAAAGCGCCGACGGCAAGCTCGCGATGGTCGCGGTGCTGCTCGAGCGCGGCAGCGCGCAGCCTGTGGTGCAGGCGGTGTGGAACAACCTGCCGCTGGAGCAGGGTGATGAAGTGGCCGCCAAGGGCCAGATCGACCTGGCAGGGCTGCTGCCGAGCGACCGCCGCTACCACACCTACATGGGCTCGCTGACCACACCGCCGTGCAGTGAAGGCGTGCTGTGGATGGTGATGAAGACGCCGGTGCAGATCTCACCCGAGCAGCTGAACATCTTCGCGCGGCTCTACCCGATGAATGCGCGGCCGATCCAGGCGCTGCGCGGTCGCCTCATCAAAGAATCGAACTGATCGTGCATTCCCCCAACCCGTCAAGAAGCAGCACCCCATGACGACCTACCTGTTGCGTGCGATCGGCCAGCTCCCGGTGGGGCGCAAGCTGCTGCTGATTTACTTGCTCGACCTCACGGCGGTCATCTACATCTCCAGCATCCTGATCAACGAGAAGTACATCTCGATCGATTTTTCGCGCAAGGAGCTGGCAGGCAATGCCTACATCGCCGAGGTGCGCGATGTGCTGGTCGCCCTGCCCACACCGCTGCCGCCAGCGCCTGCCAAGGCCGCTGTGACGGCGCCGGCTGCCCCGCTCCATCTGGACCGCGCCGAGTGGGAGCCAAGGATCGCGGCGTTGCGCGCCGCCGAAACGGCGCACGGGGCAGGCATGAAATCCGCCGACGTCAGCGCGGCGTTCGTCGATACGCTGCAGGTGGCCATGAACAAGCCGACCTTCGACGCCAGCGATCTGGCGATGACCATGGCGGCCGGCCGCGAACTGGTGACCCGCATCGGCAACCAGTCGAACCTGATCCTCGACCCCGACCTCGACAGCTACTACACGATGTCGATCGTGCTGCTGCGCCTGGCCGAGCTGCAGGACGTGCTGGCGCTGGACGCCTACAAGGCGGTCGAGCTGAAGCAGGCCAGCCCGGCCCAGCACAACCGTCTGCAGACCGAGTTGCTGATCCTCGAAGGCCGCCTCGATGCCGCCTTGTCCGGCACCGCGTCCGATTACTCTGAAGCCCTGGCAGCTGGCACACCGGTGCTGAAGGCCGCGATCGATCCGACGCGTCAGAAGCTGATGGATGCGGTCCAGGCCTTCCGAGCGGCGCAAACCCAGCTCGATGCGTCCGATGTCAGCGCGGCACGGGCACTGATGGCGCAGCGCCATGCCGAGGCGCGCGCTGCCCTGCACGAAACCTGGAAGGCTGCCACCGCCGGTCTTGACGGGGTCATCCAGGTGCGGGTCGACGGCCTGTTCACCCGCATGTGGATCCACCTTGGTACGGCCGTGGGCCTGCTGCTGCTGATTCTGAGCATCGTTTACTTCGTCGCGCGGCAGATCGCGCTGCCGCTGCAAAAGCTGGCCGGCGTCGCGGGTCGCGTCAGCGCCAGCGGCGATTACACCCTGCGCGCTTCCCACGACAGCCGTGACGAAATCGGCCAGTTGGTGAAGGCCTTCAACGGCATGCTGGGAGACCTCGATCGTGACCGCGCGGACCGTGAAGAGCTCGCCTCCTCGGCCCGCGCCGAGGAGGCGCAGCGCGCGCTGCTCGAATCGTTCCCGATGCCCTTGATCGTCACCTCGATCCCCGAGCATCGCGTGCTGCACGCCAACCAGCCGGCCCAGCCGTGGTTGCAGGACGCGAAGACCGACCCATGGAGCCAGCGTCTGGAGCCGCAGGCCCGCACACGATTCTTCTCACGCCTCAGCGACCAGGAGGCCGTCGACGGCTTCGAAGTGCAGTGGCTGTCCGGTGACAAGCGCCCTGGCGCCTCGCGCGGGCCGTGGGCGCTGCTGTCGGCACGGCGTTTGTCGTATCAGGGCCAGCCGGCACTGCTGACGGTATTCACACCGATCGACCAGATCAAGCTGCTCGAACAACGACTGAAACTCTGGGCCAAGGTCTTCGAGGCCTCGTCGGAAAGCATCATCGTCTTCGACGTCGAGCGCCGCATCCTGACCGCCAACAAGGCGTTCAGCCGCGATTCGGGCTGGGGAATCGAAGAGGTGGCGGGCCAGACACCCGACTTCCTGTATTCATCCCGGCACGACGAAGACTTCTTCGAGACGCTGTGGCAGTCGACCATCATCCGCGGCATGTGGCAGGGTGAGGTCTGGCTCAAACGCAAGACCGGTGAGGCGTACCCGACCTGGCTGATCGCCAACGCGGTGCGCGACAGCGATGGGCGCATCACCCACTTCGTCGCCGCAGGTGCCGACATCACCGAGCACAAGGCCAGCGAGGAGCGCATCCACCACCTGGCGCACCACGACGTGCTGACCGACCTGCCGAACCGCTCGCTGTGCCTGGAGCGCTTGCGCATGGCCGTTGAGCAGGCCGGGCGCACCGGCGAGCACGTCGGCGTGGTGTTCATCGACCTCGACCGCTTCAAGAACATCAACGACTCGATGGGTCACCACGTTGGTGATGCGCTGTTGCGCTCGGTCTCCAAGCGGCTGCTGTCGGCGGTGCGCGCGGGTGACACCGTCAGCCGCCTCGGGGGCGACGAATTCGTCGTCGTGCTCAACGGCGTGGGCAGCGTCGAGGAAATTGCCGCCATCGTCGATGAGCGCATGCTGCCGCTGGTGCGCGAGCCGCACGTGGTCGAAGGCGTGCAGCTGCACATCTCATGCAGCGCCGGTATGGCGGTGTACCCGCAGGACGGCCGCGACATCGACCACCTGATGCGCCATGCCGATGCGGCGATGTACCAGGCCAAGTCGGGTGGCCGCGACCATGCGCTGTTCTTCACCCCGGAATTCCATGCCCAGGCACAGGAGCGGCTCGCCATCGAGAACGATCTGCGCGAGGTGGTGGCACGCGGCGAATTGCTGTTGCATTACCAGCCGCGAATCGAAGCAGCGAGCGGGCGCATCACCGGCATGGAGGCGCTGGTGCGCTGGCAGCGTCCGGACCACGGTCTGGTGTCGCCGGCCACCTTCATTCCGATCGCGGAAGAGACTGGGCAGATCGTGCCGATCGGCGCCTGGATCTTCGGCGAGGCCTGCCGCCAGCACGCGGCCTGGCGCGACGTGGGCCTGGGCAGCATCCCGATCTCGGTCAATGTGTCGGTGATCCAGTTGCGCGACCCGACCCTGCCGGCCCAACTGCGCGAGATGATGAATGAGCACCGCATCGATCCGTCGATGATCGAGCTGGAACTGACCGAAACCTTCCTGATGGAGAACGCGATCTTCACCGTGGAGAGCCTGGCAAAGCTCAAGGAGATCGGTGTGTCGCTATCGATCGATGACTTCGGCACCGGCTATTCCAGCCTGAACTACCTGCACCAGTTCCCTATCGACAAGCTGAAGATCGACCAGAGCTTCGTGCGCGACATCCTCGACGACCCCACCGACTGGGCCATCACCAAGGCCATCATCGGACTCGGCCACACGCTGGGTCTGCGGGTGGTGGCCGAGGGCGTCGAGCGCGGTGAAGAAGCCGAGTGGCTGCGCGACGCCGGCTGCGACGAGTTGCAGGGCTTCCTGTTCAGCCGGCCGATGGCTGCCGAGGCCGTCCAGGTCTGGCTCGTCGGCCAGTCTCTGGCTCCGGCGGCAGCCCCGCGCGGGCGCCTGAAGGCGCTGCCGAACCGGGAGCGTGGCCTTGCCCATGTTGCCTAGCGGCTGACGCGAGCGGAGGGATCGACGGGCTTCTACACTGCGCCTTTTGCGCAGGAGCAAGCGATGGCGATGCTGGTGGCCGGTCTGTTGATCTTTCTCGGCGTGCACGCCACCTCGATCTTTGCGCCGGCGTGGCGCAACGCCCAGCTGGCTGCGCGCGGCGAGGCGGTGTGGAAGGGCGGCTATGCGCTGCTGTCGCTGATTGGCTTCGTGCTGATCGTGCACGGCTATGGCGTGGCCCGTGGCAACCCGGTGGTGCTTTACGAGCCGCCGGCGTTCCTGCGGCACGTGGCCTGGACGCTGATGCTGCCGGTGTTTCCGCTGCTGCTGGCCTCGAAGCTGCCCGGTCGCATTTCCGCCGCCACCAGGCACCCGATGCTGGTCGCGGTCAAGCTGTGGGCGCTGGCCCATCTGCTGGCCAACGGAACCTTGGCCTCGACGCTGCTGTTCGGGTCTTTCCTCGCCTGGGCAGTGGCCGACCGCATTTCGCTCAAGCGCCGTCCGGTTTCGCTGCAGACGGGCCGTGCCATCACCGCGCCGCCCGGCCGCTTCAACGATGCAATCGCTGTCGTGTTGGGACTGTGTTTATATGCAGCTTTCATCGGCGTGCTGCACCTGTGGCTGATCGGCGTGTCCCCACGCTGAATCGAGGCCGGCATAGCCGCTTTCAGAGCGGCTGCGCATGACTTCTCACCTATCACTTTCAAAGGCATCTTCAACTGCTTGTTTTTGAAGGAATTTTCATTTCCGAGTTTTGAAACATCGGCTAAGTCGTTGATTTGATTGGATTTATTTTGTATCCGCGTTGACCCAGGCGGATGCGATGCGCTACAGTGGAAGTTAGTGCATTTTTCTGGGTTTTTGTGGCAAATCTGGTGTTTCAGGGACCTGCGTCGCTGACCTTGGATACCAAGGGCCGCCTGACCATGCCCGCGCGCCACCTGACCGTGTTGCGGGCGATGGAGTTGACCCAGCTCACCCTCACCAGGCACCCCGACGGTCCGCTGATGGTGTTCCCCCGCCCGACCTGGGAAGAATTCCGCGACCGGATCAATGCCCTGCCGATGGAGGCCGTGCGCTGGAAGCGCATCTTTCTCGGCAACGCGATGGATGTCGAGATCGATGCGTCATCGCGCGTGCTGATCGCGCCGGAGTTGCGCAAATCTGCCGGCATGGACCGCGATGTGATGCTGATCGGCATGGGCAGCCATCTGGAACTGTGGGATGCCGCGCGGCATGCGGCCCACGAAGCCGAGGTGGTCCAGGGCGAGATGCCGGACTCGCTCAAGGGCTTCACTTTCTGAACGGGCTGTCGATGACCGCTCCCGCAGCCGCCTCTGCCCACACCACCGTCCTGCTGAACGAAGCGGTCGAGGCCCTGCTGGGCGAGGTGGACAGCGATGCCGACAGCGCCGATGGCGTGCTGAACGGCATCTATGTCGACGGCACCTTCGGACGAGGTGGCCACACCCGGGCGCTCTTGCAACGGCTGGGCGCGCGGGCCCGCGTGATCGCCATCGACCGCGATCCGGAGGCGGTCGCGGCTGCGCAGACCGATGCCACGCTGGCCGATCCGCGCGTCTCCATCCATCACACCAGCTTCGGCCAGCTGGTGCCTACCTTGGCCGCCGCCGGCGTCACGCGCATCGACGGCCTGCTGCTCGACCTGGGCGTGTCGTCGCCGCAGATCGACACCCCCGAGCGCGGTTTCAGCTTTCGCTTCGACGGCCCGCTGGACATGCGGATGGACACGACCCGGGGCGAAAGCGCCGCGGACTTTCTGGCCCGCGCCGACGAGCGCCACATTGCGGAGGTGATTCGTGACTATGGGGAAGAACGGTTTGCTGTACAGGTTGCAAAGGCGCTTGTTGCTCGGCGCGAAAGCGGGAGCCCAATTCGAACCACAAGGGAACTTTCCGAAGTCGTGGCTGGTGCGGTCAAAACCCGCGAGCCGGGCCAGAACCCTGCAACGCGCACATTTCAAGCGCTTCGGATTTTTGTCAACGCCGAGCTTGAGGAGCTCGAACAGGGCCTGAACGCCGCGCTGGAGCTGCTGGCGCCCGGCGGGCGGCTGGTGGTGATCAGCTTCCACTCACTGGAAGACCGCATCGTCAAGACCTTCATCGCGCGTGAAAGCAAGGCGGTGTTCGATCGCCGTGCGCCGTTCGCCCCCGAGGTGCCGATGCGCCTGAAGGCACTGGGCCGCGTCAAGCCTGGCGAGACCGAGCTGCGTGCCAACCCGCGCGCGCGTTCGGCGGTGATGCGGGTGGCCGAGCGCACCGATGCGCCGGCACCTTCAATGGCTTCATCGGGGGCGAGACGATGACCCGCCTGAACCTGATCCTGCTCGTGGCGTTGCTGGTCAGCAGCGTCTACCTGGTGCGTGTGTCGTACGACGAGCGGCGCCTGTATGCCGCGCTCGATCGTGCGCGCACCGAGCAGCGGCAGCTTGAAACCGAATACGGCAGCCTGCAGGCCGAGCAGCAGGCCCAGGCCACACCGACCCGCATCGACAAGACCGCGCGCGACAAGCTGCACATGGTGCCGGCCACCTCGGCCGTCATGAAACAGGTCGTCGTGTCGGCCGCGACGCCGTCGGGCACCGCCTCGCAGGGGCAGCCATGAGCACCGGCCGACGCCCCGAGCGCCCGACGACGCGACCTCCCGGCAGCGCCCGCAGCCTCAACTACGCCAGCAGCCCGCTGCTCGCCTCGCGCACGCCTGCCTCGCGCTCCAAGCTGCTGGTGGCGCTGGTCGGCCTGGGTTTTCTGGTGCTGCTGGGCCGCGCGGTGTATGTGCAGGCGATCGGCACCGATTTCTACCTGAAGCAGGGCGAGATCCGCTACGCCCGCACGCTGAACCTGTCGGCCAGCCGCGGTCGCATCCTCGACCGCAATGGCCAGCTGATGGCGGCCAGCGTGCCGGCCCCGTCGCTGTGGGCGATCCCGAAGGACTTCAAGGCCGACCCGGCCGAGCGCGCGCGCCTGGCGCGCTTGATCAGCATGACGCCTGCCCAGCTGGAAGACCGGCTCGGCGACAGCGCGAATTTCGTCTGGCTGCGTCGGCAGGTCGATGACACGCTGGCCAAGGAGGTGCTGGCCCTCGGCCTGCCGGGGGTGCACCAGGTGCGCGAATTTCGCCGCCAGTACCCCGAAGGCGAGGCGGCCGCGCATGTGGTCGGCTTCACCAACATCGAGGACTTCGGGCAGGAAGGCATCGAGCTCGCGTTCCAGAAGGACCTGGTCGGCCGCCAAGGCAGCCGGCGCGTCATCAAGGACCGCATTGGGCGTGTCGTCGAAGACATCGGCGACAGCGTGGCGCCGGTCGATGGCCGCGACATCCAGTTGTCGATCGACTCGAAGCTGCAGTATTTCGCCTACCGGCGGCTGCGCGAGGCGGTGGTCGAGAACAAGGCCAAGGCGGGCAGCGTGGTGGTGCTCGACGCGCAGTCCGGCGAGGTGCTGGCGCTGGCCAACTACCCGAGCTATGCGCCGTCGGACCGCCGCAACCTCAGCGGCAACCAGCTGCGCAACCGCGCACTCACCGACACCTTCGAGCCGGGCTCGACCGTCAAGCCGCTGATCGCCGCCTGGGCCTTGGAAACCGGCCGCGTCAAGCCCGACACCGTGATTCACACCGCGCCGGGCCATGTGTCGCTGGGCCCGTTCATCGTGCGCGACACCCATCCGCATGGCGACCTGACGGTGTCCGAGGTGATCCAGAAGTCCAGCAACATCGGCGCGATGCGCATGGGGCTGATGTTCCAGCCGCGCGAGATGTGGGAGCTGTATGCCAGCGTCGGCTTCGGCCAGAAGCCGCAGATCGGCTTTCCCGGCGTGGTCGGTGGTCGGCTGAAGTCGCTGAAGCAACTCGACGAGATCACCCGCGCGACGATGAGCTACGGCTATGGCCTGTCGGCCTCGCTGTTCCAGATCGCGCACGCCTACACCGTGTTCGCGCACGATGGCGAGTACATCCCGGTCACGCTGATGAAGAGCGAGAACCCCGAGGGTGCCGCCAAGGTCGGTGGCGTGCGGGTGATCTCGGCGCAGACCGCGCAGACGGTGCGGCAGATGCTGAGTCTGGTCACCGGCCCCGGCGGCACCGCACCGAAGGCGCAGACGGCCGGCTACTCGGTCGGTGGCAAATCGGGCACCGCCTACGCGCACGAGGGCAAGGGCTACGACACCAAGAAGTACCGCTCGTGGTTCGTCGGCCTCTCGCCGATCAAGGAGCCGCGCATCATCGTCGCGGTGATGGTCGACGAGCCGACCGCCGGCAAGTGGTACGGCGGTGACGTCGCCGCCCCGGTGTTCAGCGACCTGGTGCAGCACACCCTGCGCACACTCGGCGTGGCGCCTGACCTCGACGTGAAAACGCAGATCGTCGCGCGCAACGTGCCAGCCGAGGACGAGAGCTTCTGATGGCGCTGCAGCAACTCGGCTCGGTCCCTGCAGCGCTGTCGTGGCTGGTGCGGCGCGGCGCGCGCGGTCTGGTGACCGACAGCCGCCGGCTTGCACCGGGCGACGTCTTCATCGCCTGGCCCGGTCAGGTGCAGGATGGACGGCAGCATGTGCTCCCGGCACTCGACGCTGGCGCGGCGGCCTGTGTGATCGAGTCCGACGGTGCCGAGGCGCTGGGCTTCGACGACCTGCGCATCGCGGCGATGGACGGCCTGAAAGCCAACGCCGGCCCGCTGGCCAGCGCCTTTTTCGGCGTGCCCAGCGAGCGCTTGTCGGTGATCGCGATCACCGGCACCAACGGCAAGACCTCGACCGCATGGTGGACGGCGCAGGCCTTGTCGGCGCTGGGCCGGCGCTGCGGCATCGTCGGCACGCTCGGGGTGGGCACGGTGCCCGGCTCTGACGGCGGTGCAGACCCTGAGGCGCTGGTGCCCACCGGCATGACCACCCCCGACCCGGTGACGCTGCAGCGCGCGTTCAAGCGGTTTGCCGACGACGGATTCGCCGCTTGCGCGATCGAGGCCTCGTCGATCGGTCTGGTTGAAGAGCGGCTGTCGGGCACGCACATCGACGTGGCGGTGCTCACCAATTTCACCCAGGACCACCTCGACTTCCACGGCTCGATGGACGCCTACTGGCAAGCCAAGGCCGAGCTGTTCAAGTGGCCCGGGCTGCGCGCTGCGGTGCTGAACGTCGACGACGCCCGAGGGTTGCTGCTGCAAGGCGCGCTGGCCGATACCGGGCTCGACCTGTGGACCTACGCGGCAACTCCCTGCGCACCGGCGCGGCTGTGCGCCCGCGACATTCGCTACCTGGACGACGGGCTGGCGTTCGAATTGGTCGAGTCGGGCCTGGCACCAGTGTCGCTGCGCAGTGGGCTGATCGGCGACTACAACGTGTCCAACCTGCTGGCGGTGGTTGCGACCTTGCGCGCGCTCGGCGTCACACTGGCCCATTCGGCACGCGCCTGCGCCTTGCTGACCGCAGCGCCGGGCCGCATGCAGCGCGTGATCGCGAACGTGGCGAGTGCGACCGCGCAGCCCGAAGTGCTGGTGGATTACGCCCACACGCCGGATGCGCTGGACAAGGCCCTGCGCGCCTTGCAGCCGCTGGCCGCCGCACGCGGCGGTGCGCTGTGGTGCGTGTTCGGCTGCGGCGGCAATCGTGATGCGGGCAAGCGGCCGCTGATGGGTGCGATCGCGCAGCGCCAGGCGCAGCGGGTGGTCGTCACCAGCGACAACCCGCGCGACGAAGCCCCCGGCGAGATCATCGCTGCCGTGCTCGCTGGCATGACCGAGACGGCCACCACCCGGGTTATCGAAGACCGTCGCGAGGCGATCGCTCACGCGGTGAGCCAGGCGCAGCCGAACGATGTGGTGCTGATCGCTGGCAAGGGCCACGAGGACTACCAGGAGATCGCCGGCGTCAGGCAGCCGTTCGACGACGTCGCCCTGGCGCATGCGGCCTTGCAGGCACGTGCGGCGACCGGAGTCACCGCATGATGACGCTGGCCCAGGCGCACACCCTGCTTCCGGACTCCCACCTGGTAGGTGACGCCGCCACCGCCGTGCTGCGCGTCCACAGCGACACCCGCAGCCTGCGCGCGGGCGACCTGTTCGTCGCGCTGCGTGGCGAGCGCTTCGATGCGCATGACTTCCTGGCGCAGGCCGAGGCCTCGGGTGCGGTGGCCGCACTGGCCGAACGTGGCCTCGCCGCGGCAGGCCTGCCGGGCCTGGAAGTGGCTGACACGCGCATCGCGCTCGGCACCTTGGCCACCGGCTGGCGGCGCGGCATCGACCTGCCGTTGATCGCCGTCACCGGCAGCAACGGCAAGACCACGGTGACGCAGATGATCGCGGCCATCCTGCGTGCCTGGTTGGGTGATGCTGGGTTCTCGACCGAAGGCAATTTCAACAACGACATCGGTGTGCCGCTGACGCTGCTGAGGCTGCGTGCCGATCAGCATCGCGCTGCCGTCGTCGAGCTCGGCATGAACCACCCGGGCGAGATCGCGCAGCTGGCCGCGATGGCCGCGCCAACCATCGCGCTGGTCAACAACGCGCAGCGCGAGCACCAGGAATTCATGGCCAGCGTCGAGGCGGTGGCGCGCGAGAACGGCAGCGTGATCGCGTCGCTGGCCGCCGACGGCGTGGCGGTGTTTCCGGCCGATGAAGACCATACAGCGCTGTGGCGAACGCTCGCCGGCAACCGCCGTGTGATCACCTTTGCCCTCGGTGCGCAGGCCGTGGCCGATGTCACAGCCGACGCCGATTGGACAGGCGATCACTGGGCCGTCTCGCTGCATACCCCGGAGGGTGATGCCAGGTTGCGGCTGCACATCGCCGGTCGCCACAACGTGAAGAACGCGCTGGCCGCAACCTGCTGCGCACTGGCCGCCGGCTGCCCACTGGCCGCGATTGCACGCGGGCTTGACGACTTCAGCGCCGTCAAGGGTCGCTCGCAGGCCAGCCGCATCGAGCGCGCCGGCCTGCACGTCACCCTGGTCGACGACAGCTACAACGCCAACCCCGACTCGGTGCGCGCGGCGATCGATGTGCTGGCCGGGTTGCCCGCACCGCGCTGGCTGGTGCTCGGTGACATGGGCGAGGTGGGCGAGCGGGGCCCCGAGTTTCATCGCGAAGTCGGCACCTGTGCGCGCAGCGCGGGCATCGAGTCGCTGTGGACCGCCGGGCCGCTGTGTGCGCATGCGGCTTCTGCCTACGGCGCTGGTGCTCGTCATTTTGACGCGGTCGAGGCGCTGCTGATTGCGCTGCCCGAGGCACCCGCGGCCTCGTCGGTGCTGGTCAAGGGCTCGCGCTTCATGCGGATGGAGCGGGTCGCCGCCGCGCTGAAGTCCACAGAGGTGTCCTCCACCACACCGACCGGGGCTGCCCATGCTGCTTAGCCTCGCGAGCTGGCTGCAGACGCTGTCGCCGGAGTTCGGCTACTTCCGCGTGTTCCAGTACATCACCTTCCGCGCAGTGATGGCCGCGATGACCGCGCTGCTGATCGGCCTGGCCTTCGGGCCGTGGGTGATCCGGCGCCTGACCGAGCTGAAGATCGGCCAGCCGATCCGCGACTACGGTGTCGAGTCGCACATGGTCAAGAGCGGCACGCCGACGATGGGCGGTGTGCTGATCCTGATCGGGATCACCGTGTCGACGCTGCTGTGGTTCGACTGGTCGAACCGTTTCGTCTGGATCGTGCTGCTGGTGACGCTGGGCTTCGGCGCGATCGGCTGGGTCGATGACTGGCGCAAGGTGGTCGACAAGAACCCGGAGGGCATGCGCTCGCGTGACAAGTTCTTCTGGCAGTCGCTGATCGGGCTGATCGCGGCGTTCTACCTCGCGTTCAGCGTCAGCGAAACCTCGAACCTGCGCGTCTTCGAGTTGTTCCTGCGCTGGGTGCAGAGCGGCTTCTCGAACGACCTGCCACCCGCGGCCGACCTGATCGTGCCGTTTTTCAAGACCGTCAGCTACCCGCTGGGCGTCTATGGGTTCATCGTGCTGACCTGGTTCGTCATCGTCGGTGCCAGCAACGCGGTGAACCTCACCGACGGCCTCGACGGCCTGGCGATCATGCCGGTGGTTATGGTGGCCTCGGCGCTCGGCGTGTTCGCCTACGTCATCGGCAACGCCTACTTCAGCAAGTACCTGTTGTTCCCGCACATCCCCGGCAGTGGCGAACTGCTGGTGTTCTGCGCCGCAACGGCCGGTGCCGGCCTGGCCTTCCTGTGGTTCAACACGCACCCGGCCCAGGTGTTCATGGGCGATGTGGGCGCGCTGTCGCTGGGCGGCGCGCTGGGCACCGTGGCGGTGATCACGCGCCAGGAAATCGTGCTCGGCATCATGGGCGGCGTGTTCGTCGTCGAGGCGCTGTCGGTGATGCTGCAGGTGAGCTGGTTCAAGTACACCCGCAAGCGTTACGGCACCGGCCGGCGCATCCTGAAGATGGCGCCGCTGCACCACCATTTCGAGAAGTCGGGCTGGAAGGAAACGCAGGTCGTCGTGCGCTTCTGGATCATCACGATGCTGCTGTGCCTGGTCGGGCTGGCCAGCCTGAAGCTGCGGTGAGCGAGGTGCAGCGATGAAGCATCTGCAAGGGCTCACGGTGCTGGTGCTGGGTCTGGGCGACTCCGGCCTCGCGATGGCACGCTGGAGCGCGCGTTGCGGCGCGGCGGTGCGGGTCTGGGACAGCCGTGAATCCCCACCGCAGGCCACGGCCTTGGCCGAACGGCTGCCGCAGGCGCTGAAGTTGACGGGCGAGCTGACCGCATCGGCGTTCGAGGGTGTGCAACTGGTGCTGAAGAGCCCGGGTCTGTCGCCCACCGATGCACGCATTGCCGCGCCGCTGAACGCGGCCGTGGCGCGTGGAGTGGTGGTGCAAGGCGAGCTCGATGTGTTTGCCCGCGCGCTGGGCGACCTGAGAACCGAATGCGGTTATGCGCCGCAGGTGCTGGCCATCACCGGCACCAACGGCAAGACCACGACCACGGCCATGACAGCGCTGCTGGTCGAACGCGCCGGCAAGCGCGTCGCCGTGGCCGGCAACATCGGCCCGACGATGCTGCAGACGCTGGCCGATGCGCTCGATGGCGACCCTGATGCCTGGTCCGAGGTCTGGGTGCTCGAACTCAGCAGCTTCCAGCTCGACGGCGTCACGGGCTTCGAGCCCGATGCCGCAGCCCTCCTCAACATCACCGAAGACCACCTTGACTGGCACGGCTCGATGGCGAGCTACGCCGCTGCCAAAGCCCGCGTCTGGGGTCGCGATGCGGTGATGGTTGTCAACCGCGACGACGCCCGCGTCGAAGCGATGGTGCTGGCCGCGCAGCCGCAGGCGCCTGCTGCCAAGGCCAACGCGAAAGCCCGCATCCCGGCGGTCGTGGCCCGCGCCGTCGTGCGGTTCGGGCTCGACGCGCCGCAACACCCGGGTGACTTCGGCCTGATCACCGAAAACGGTGTCGCCTGGCTGGTGCGTGCGCTCGAAGCCGACGACAGCTTCCCGCGCAAGCGGGTGCGTGCGGGGGTCGAGGTTGTGCCTGAAGATCTGCACATCCAGCGGCTGATGCCGGCCGATGCGCTGCGCGTGCGCGGGCGCCACAACGCGGCCAACGCGCTGGCCGCACTGGCGCTGGCCACCGCGATCGGCTGCCCGCTGGCGCCGATGCTGCATGGCCTGCGCGACTACGCCGGCGAGCCGCACCGCGTGGCGCATGTCGCCACCGTCGACGGCGTCGACGCCTACGACGACAGCAAGGGCACGAACGTCGGTGCGACCGTCGCGGCGCTGGTGGGTCTGGGCGCTGACAGAGAACCGGCTAAGCTGGTGGTGATCCTCGGTGGCGACGGCAAGGGCCAGGATTTCTCGCCGCTGGCCGAGCCGGTGCGCCGCCATGCGCGCGCGGTGGCGACGCTGGGCCGCGATGCGGCCCTGATCGAAGCGGCGCTCGCATCGATCGAGCCATTGACGCTGCAGCGCCACGCCACGCTCGAAGCCGCGACGCGCTGGTCCTTCGCCCAAGCTCTGCCGGGCGACGCGGTGCTGCTGAGCCCGGCCTGCGCCAGCCTCGACATGTTCCGCCACTACGCCCACCGCGCCGACGTCTTCGTCGACGAAGTGCGCTCGATCGCAGCCGGCGTGGGGGTGGAAGTATGAGCAGCCTGGTGCGAGCCCTGCGCATCGATGCGCTGAAGGGGCGCATGGCGGGCTTGTGGCCGGGTGACGTTTCCGCAGGCGGGGCCGTTCCGGTGCGCGACTGGATCAACGTGTCATCAAGCACACCGACCCGGGTGCAAGGCTTCGACCAGGCGCTGCTGTGCGTGGTGGTGGCGCTGCTGGCTCTCGGCATCGTGATGGTCTACAGCGCATCGATCGCGATGTCGGACAACCCGCGGTTCTCCTTCTACACACCGACCTATTTCCTGTCGCGCCATGTGCTGTCGCTGTGCATTGCCTGTGTGGCGGCGCTGGTCGTCGTCCAGGTGCCAGTGAGTGTGTGGGAGGCGGCGGCGCCGTGGATCTTCGTCGCCGCCTTGTTTCTGTTGGTGGTGGTGCTGGTGCCGGCCGTCAGCCACGGCGTCAAGGGGGCGCGGCGCTGGATTC
>JANXTP010000316.1 GCA_025352345.1 Burkholderiales bacterium
CGTAAAAGTCGCGCAAAAATGAAAAAGCCAACCGTGAAAGTTGGCCTAAGTCATTGAATCTTTGGTCGGGGCGGCGGGATTCGAACTCGCGACCCCTTGCACCCCATGCAAGTGCGCTACCAGGCTGCGCTACGCCCCGACAAGCTGGTGAGTATAGGTGCGAACGGCGGGTGGTCAGAGGCTCAGCAGGCCGCGGATCGATATCAATTCCAGCCGCACCTGGGCGGCTGACAAGGCCGTGCCCGATGGCGTCGCCGGTGCAGCTTCAGCAACAGCCGAGGCCTGGGCCTGCCCTGCTTCTGCATCGCCGATGTCGGTGTGATCGCCGTCGTCAATCGGGTTGGCATCGCCCAGCAACGACAAGCCGGTGGCCGGCTCGACCAGGCGATTGCGTGCGCCGCTGATGGTGAAGCCCTGCTCGTACAGCAGCCCGCGGATGCGGCGGATCAGCAGCACCTCGTGGTGCTGGTAGTAGCGGCGGTTGCCGCGCCGCTTCATCGGCTTGAGCTGGGTAAATTCCTGCTCCCAATAGCGCAAAACATAAGGTTTCACGCCGCACAGATCGCTCACCTCACCGATGGTGAAGTAGCGTTTGGCGGGGATGTCAGGAAGGGAATTCTCCATTCAAATCAATAACATGGGGAGAAGTCCAAGACTCTACTCGAAGCTGTCTCCCGGCGTTGTGTCACCCTGCACGACATCCTTGAGTTTGTGACTGGCGTGGAAGGTGACCACGTTGCGCGCCTTGATCGGAATGGTTTCGCCGGTGCGCGGGTTGCGGCCAGGGCGCGGTGCCTTGCGGCGGATGTTGAAGTTGCCGAAGCCGGACATCTTCACGTCGCGGCCGGTGACCAGCGCCGCCTGGATGATGTCGAAGAAGGCCTCGACCATGTCCTTGGACTCGCGCTTGTTCAGGCCCAGTCGCTCGAACAGCAGGTCGGCCAGCTCGGCCTTGGTCAGGGTGGGCGTGTCCAAGCTGGACAGCATCATGGCTGGCGTCGAATCGTCGTTCATCGTCATCACCCGCGCAGTCGCACGCCGAGGCGCGTGCGCAATGTTTCGAGTACCCCGGCAACCGCAGCGTCGATGCGCTCGTCGGTCAGCGTGGCCCCATCGTCCCGCAGTTCCAGGCGCACGGCCAGGCTGCGCTCGGTGCTTGCCGTGTTGCCCGCCGTGACAGGCGGCCGGAACACGTCGAACAGGTTCGCCGAGCGGATCAAGCTGGCAGCCGATCGTTCGACAATAGCTTGCATCAGCGCCTCGTGCGTCACCGATTCGTCGGCCATCACCGCGATGTCGCGCCACGCCGATTGTTGCTTGGGCAGCGTCACGAAGGCAGGCACGGTGGTGTGCAGCAGCGTGGCCAGTTCGATCTCGAACAGCACGGGTGCGCTGTTCAACTCGTAGGCCTGACGCCAGCGCGGGTGCAATTCGCCGATGTGGCCGACAGTCACGCCATCGATCTCGATGCGCGCGCTGCGGCCAGGGTGCAGCGCCGGATGTTCGCCAGCCGCGAAGCTGACATTGCGCGGCGAAAACAGCGCCTGCACATCGCCCTTCACGTCGAAGAAATCGACCGCACGATCCTTGCTGCCCCACTGCGCGGCATCGACCGGCCCATAGGCCAGACCAGCGACGCGCATCGGCTGCGCGACACCCGCCACACCCAGCGGCCCGTCTGCGGCGTTCGCGTCCCGGCGGAACACGCGGCCGATCTCGAACAGGCGCACGCGCGGCGCCTTGCGCGCGAGGTTGTAGCGGAGCGTGTTGACCAGGCTGCCGATCAGGCTGGAGCGCATCACCGACAGCGGACTGGCGATCGGGTTCAGCACGCGGATCGGGTCAGGGTTGCCGGCCAGCTCGTGCTCCCAACGCGCTTCGACGAAGCTGAAGTTGATCGTTTCGAAGTAGTCGAGCGCGGCCAGGCAATGGCGCACCGCATGCGGTGATCGGTTCGCTTCTGCGCGAACGCGCGCCGTGATGGGCGCACGCGGCGCGGTGTTCGGCAGGCTGTTGAAACCGATGACGCGGATCACTTCCTCGATCAGGTCTTCCTCGATCTGCAGGTCGAAGCGCCAGCTGGGCGGCATGACCGTCAGCACGCCGGGCGCTTCGGTGTGTGCCAGACCGAGGCGCTGCATCACGGCCGCGCACTGCGCCTGCGTCACCGGCATGCCGATGACCTTGACCGCGCGATCGACGCGCAGTGTCACTGGCTTCGCCTCGGGCAGCGACAGCACCTGGTCGTCGATCGGGCCGCACACGGTGTCGGGCGTGCCGCAGATGTCGATGATCAGTTGCGTCAAACGTTCGATGTGGTCGACGGTAGAGGCCGGATCGACCCCGCGCTCGAAGCGGTGCCCTGCATCGGTCGAAAAGTTGTAGCGGCGCGAGCGGCCGGCCACCGCCTCGGGCCACCAGAACGCGGCTTCGACGTAGATGTTTTTCGTGTCATCAGACACCGCGGTCGCGTCGCCGCCCATGATGCCGGCGAGTGACTCGACAGCCTGGTCATCGGCGATCACACCCACCTTCGCGTCGACTTCCACCGTGCTGCCGTTCAGCAGCTTCAGCGTTTCGCCGGGTCGGCCCCAGCGCACCTGCAGGCCGCCGTGTATCTTGTCGAGATCGAAGATGTGGGAGGGCCGGCCGAACTCGAACATCACGTAGTTCGAGATGTCGACCAACGGGCTGACCGAGCGCTGGCCGCAGCGCGCACGCCGGTCGACCAGCCATGCCGGCGTGGTCGCTTTCGGGTTGACCTGGCGCACGATGCGGCCGGTGAAACGGCCGCACAGATCACTCGCTTCAACCGTGACCTTCAGCG
>JANXTP010000417.1 GCA_025352345.1 Burkholderiales bacterium
TTGGTACCGAGCGTCAGTGCCGCTTCGAGCAGCGCATAGTCGAGCTTGCGCGCGGTGTTGGCGACCACCAGCACCTGCTGGAAGAAGGTGCCGATGAAGATGATCGCCACCTTCGGGCCCTCATAGATGCCGAGCACCGCCACCGCCAGCGCGCCGAACGCTGGCGCCGGCAGGTAGCGGAAGAACTCGACGAAGGGCTCATTGAGACGTGACAACGCCGAGTAGGTGCCGCAGACGATGCCCAGCGGCACCGCGATCACCGACGACAGCAGGAAGCCGAAGACGATCAGCCGGATGCTGTCGCCCATGCTGTCGAGGATGCCCTTGCCCCCGGTCTGCTTCGGCGTGTTCGAGAAGGCGCGCACGAAAGCGATCGCGACCTCGTGCGGCGCCGGGAGGTAGATCGGGTTCGACGGCACGCCGGTCGGCACCTGACCACCCTTCGCGCGCAGGCCCTGCACCTCGCTGTCGAACTGGTCGGCATCGGCCCGCATGCCGGGCTGGAAGTAGTCGACATCCCCTGGATCAACGATGCGCATCTGCGGATGCCAGACACCGGGCACGTAGCTGACCACGCACCAGATCAGCAACGGCACGATGAACGACCCCAGGCCCAGCAACCAGTGGGTGCGGGGCATCAGTCGCCGGCGCGGCAGGAGCAGTTGGAGCGCACTCATGGTGGGTGGCGGCGGCAGGCCCTCTGGGCAGTGGCATCGATTCCGGTGCGAGGCGATCGATGCGCGTTTCAGTATTACGAATTATATGATTCGTAGTACCAATCAAAGCAACGGGCATGCCCGCCTGTTCGCCCGGAAATCAGGCAAGCACGCACCAAACGGAGGTGCCTGAGTCGCTGCGGACCTCGGTGTGGGTGTCATCGAGTGGCTGCCAGTGCATCGCTTCGGTGCGGCCTTCAAACTCAGGGAGGCTGGATCGCTCGATGCGCCACGCACCGTCGCGCAGCCGACCGTATGAGATCTCGAAGTCGAGCAGCGCGGTGGCCGATGCCGGATGTCGGGCGATCAACAGACTCAGTGTGTCGCCTGGGACGGTGCCATCTGGCCAGCCGACGCGCCTTGGTCGCACGCGCATCAACCAGTCACCGGCGAGCAGCAGGAAGGCGCGTGCCGTCGCCAGCGCCTCGGCATCGTCGCCCGGCGGCGCAGCCGTGTCGGCCAGCACCCGCGTGCGCCCCGTCGAGCCCGGCACGCGTTCCCACACCTCGCGGTACACGCCGTGGACACCGGTTTCGATGACGCGGCCCTCACCCTCGAAGGCCATCCAGCCGGCATCGGGCGAGAGCCCTGGCGGTTGCAGGTCGAGGCGGCGATGCCAGGTGCACACCTCGCGCGGCCCCTGCGGCTGGACCTCGGTGCGACCGAAGAAGCCCTGCTGCTGCGCCAGCGCGAGGTGCTGCGCCGGGCTCATCGCATCGAGTGCGATCGCCGACCGGCCCACCTCGGCCGCGGCGGGCACGCGCAGGTCGGCGTGCCAGCGTGCGGTCTGCAGCCAGTGCACCCAGGTCGTGGTGTCGCGCTGATCCGGCGTTTCAAGCAGCGTGCGTCGCCACACACCGCAGTAGCGCTCGGGGACGTCGGAAAAGTTCTCGGCCACAGTCACGCCACAAACTGCGGAAACGTCGGCAGCGAGCGGTAGAACGGGAAGTCGTGGTTGGGCCACAGCCAGGCGCCGGTGTCGGCGGCCAGCGCCTTCAGCTTGCGGATGCTGGCGATGGCCTGCGTCTCGCGGCCCTGCCACAGCGTGCCGGGCGCGACCTCGTCGTCGATGTTTTCCTGCAGATCGGCCGCATCGCCGGCCAGCAGGACCGGCGGGCCCTTGGGCATCTCGATCCACATCGACATGTGACCGATCGTGTGGCCCGGCGTTGCCACCGCCTGCACGCCGGGCACCACGCTGTACTCGCCGGACTGCAGCCGGAACTGCAGCGGCGCGCCAACGTCGTCGACCAGGTCGTCGGCGAATACCGCCGGGTCGGCGCCGCTGAGTGCGACCGCCATCTCGTCACGCTGCACATGGATTTCGGCACCACAGCCGCAACGGCGCAGCTCGCACAGCCCGCCGGCATGGTCGAAATGCAGGTGGCCGATGAAGATCACGTCGACATCGGCCGGCGTCAGACCCAGCCGCGCCAGATGGCGCGGAATGCGCTGCTCCTCGCGCATGTCCGGCGCGCCGAACTCGAAGGTCGCCGGGTTGTAGTGGCGATCGCGGGCGACCGGGTCGGCGATCTTCGTGTGGTCGCAGCCGACGTCGTACAGGATACGGCCGTTCGCGGTCTCGATCAGGTACGCGAGGATCGGCGCCTCGATTTGCTGGCCGCGCCCGCGCTGCCAGGTCGAGATCGATTTGTCGTAGCGATGCGTTGCGGTCAGCAACGGCCAGAGTTTGCGCACCTGTGTCATGGAGTCTCCTTGTTGCGGGCGCGCCGCAGTTGTGCGATCAGTGTGGCGCTGTCGGTTACCGTACCGAAGATGCCACCTTCGACCGCAATCATCGCCAGCGCCGGTTGCTGCAGCGTCGGGTCGGAAGCCGCACAGGCGTCGCTGATGGTGATGCAGCGCAGGCCGTGGTCGGTCGCCGCGCGCAGCGTGGTGTGCACGCAGACCTCAGTGGTGACACCACAGACGATCACCGTGTCGGTGCCCCAGCCGCGCAGGATCTGATCGAGATCGGTCTGGTGGAAAGCGCTGTAGCCGGGCTTGTCAATCACAGGCTCATCGGCACGCGGCTGCAGCTCGTCGACCAGCCCATGGCCCGGTTCGCCACGCACCAGCAAGCGGCCCAGCGGCCCGGTCGAGCCGATCTCGGCGCCCGCGTGGCGGCTGCGCTCCAGCTTGGCTGGCGGACAGTCGGACAGGTCGGGGCGGTGGCCTTCGCGGGTGTAGGCAATGCGCAGCCCGGCCTCGCGCGCCGCAGCTATCAATGCACACACCGGGGCCAGCGTGGCGCGCAGCCGCGACACATCGACACCCGCCTGTGCCGCGTAGCCCTGCGGGTCGAGGAAATCGCGCTGCAGGTCGATCACCAGCAGCGCGCTGCGGGACACGTCGAACATCGGCTCGCTCATCTCGGCCGAACTCGTCAGCCGAATTCGTGCGTGATCGCTGCGGCGATGCGCGTCGACAGCTCGGCCGCCATCACCGCGCCTTTCTCGACGCTGGACCCGCGCGCCGACGACAGCACGCCCGACAGCGGCACCCAGTGCTTGCGCGTCGGGTAGACGTCGTACGGCGGGAAGTCGGCCGGCGACTCATCGGGGATCAGGTCCAGCCGCACCAGACCCGGGTGGTAGTGCAGCATCATCGAAGTCTCGATGACCGCCGCGTGTTCCAGCGCGAAGCCAGGGAAGCCGTCGGGGAACACGCTGGCCAGCGTCGCCTCCGACAGGAAGTCCCAGTACTCGAGGCGCATCACCTGCAGCGTCGAGCGCGCACCGAGGTCGCGCAGGCCGAGGTCGATGCCTTCGGTCAAGAACCACTGGTTCTCGTAGTGGCCGTTGACGAACACCAGTTTGGTCACGCCGTGCCGTGCGAACTCGCGCACCGCGTCGCGCACCGAGCCGATCAAGGTCGCCGCGTCGACACTGGTGGTGCCGCAGAAATGCTGGCCTCCACCGCACTTCGGCTGCGATTTGTAGCCGTACGACAGCGTCGGCGCGACCAGCGCACCAATGCGTGCGGCGGCATCGGCGGCGACCGCAGCAGACAGCAGGCCATCGGTGCCCAGCGGCAGGTGCGGGCCGTGCTGTTCGAGTGCGCCGACCGGCAGCAGGATCGCCGGCTGGTCCTGCTTCATGCGCGCCTCGTAGTCGACCCACGACAACTGGTTCATCCAGACGGTGTTCATACAGAGATCTCCTTGTGTGCAGATTCGTTTGGATCCGTGGCCTCGATCAATGCCGCGACGGCAATCAGCACGCCACCGGCCCATTCCCGCGGCTGCAGCGATTCATCGCCGAGCAGCACGGCCGACACCACCGACACCAGCAATTCGACGGTCAGGATCACGCCCGCGCGGCTGCTTTCGAGGTGCGTCACGCCGTACTGCCAAGTGACGGTCGCCAGCACCAGCCAGACGAAGGCATAGCCGACCAAACCCAGCGCGATCGGCACGCTGATCACTGGCACGGCCGCGCCGGTCAGCAGCGCGCTGGCGGCAGACACCAGACCGCAACCGAAGAACACCGCCACCGTCTTCGACAGCATCGGGATCGCCTGTGCTGCGCGCGAGATCAGGTTGTTGCCGGCGAAGGCCAGGCCCGCCGTCAACGCCAGCCAGTCGGCGGTGCCCAAGGGCCGCGCCCAGGCCGCGCTGCCACCGATCACGAACCACAGGCCGACCAGTGCCAGCGCCACCGCGAACGCGCGGCGGCGGCTGATCGCCTCACCGAGAAACAACCGCCCACCCAGCACCGACCACACCGGCGCCAGGTAGAACAGCAGCATCACCCGCACCACATCGCCCAGCACCAGCGCTTGAACAAAAGCCGAATTGGCCCAGCCGCCGACTGCCATCAGCAACAGCAGCAGAGCGGTCTGCGGTCGCCAGGCGCTGCGTTGGTGCCACAGGAAACCGATGCCACAGACACCGACCGCGCCATAGGTCAACAAGGACAGTACCGGCCCCGACAGGCCGGCGGCCGCGAAGCCCTTCAGCGGCCACCACAGCAGGCCCCAGAGCACGGTCGAGGCGAGCAGCACCAGCGTGGGCCCACGGGTACCGCGCGAGGTCGTGTTCGCAGCCACGATCACGGGCGAGGTGACGAAGTCCATCGAGGTTGTGCTTGATTCATGCCATCAGCGAGCCGCCATTCGGGCTCAGCACCTGCCCGCAATAGAAGCGCGACAGGTCCGACAGCAGGAACAGCGCGGTGGCGGCGATCTCTTCGGGCTCACCGAAGCGGTGCTGCGGAATGTCGAGTTCCTTCGCTATCCATTCGGGGCTCATGTGGTCGGTCGACAGCATTGCGGTGGCGACCGCGCCCGGCGCGATCGCATTGACGCGGATGTGCGGCGCGAACTCGCGGGCCAGCGAGCGCGTCAGGCCGATCACGCCGGCCTTGGCCGCGCAGTACGGCGCGAATTGCGCACGGCCCAGCACGCCGAGGTCGGAGGCGATGTTGACGATCACCCCGGCGTCACGGGCGACCATGCCAGGCAGCACCGCCTTGCACATCAGGAACACCGACTTCAGGTCGGTGTCGAGCATGCGATCCCAGTCGGCTTCGGTCGTGTCGAGGAAGGGCTTTTCCTGCAGGATGCCGGCGTTGTTGACCAGCGCGTCGATCGGCCCGAGGGCGCGCTCCACCGCCCTGACCATCGTGGTGGCTTCGTCAGACTGGGTCACATCGGCCTCGAAGGCCCGGACCGTGGCACCCCACGCCGCGAGTTGTCCCACGACGGCCTCGGCCGCTCGGCCCAGGTGGTTGACCGCGACCGCCGCGCCGGCGCGGCCGCAGGCCAGTGCGATCGCCCGGCCGATGCCGGTCGCGGCACCCGTGACCAGCACGACGCGGCCGGCGAGGGTCAGCCGAAGGGTGTCGGCGGGTGCTTGTTCAGTAGCCATCAATTCATCACCTCCCCGTGGCTGGCGCTGATCGCCTGGCCGGTCAGCGAGCGCGCATCGCGGCCCGCCAGGAACAGAAAGACACCCGCGATGTCGGTGGCCTCCAGCATCGTCGGATTGGCCTGCCGCGACAGGATCTCGCGTTCGACCTCGGCTTCGCTGCGGCCCTGCGCCGCAGCCATGCTGGCCAGCGAGCGCAGGGCCGCCTCGGTCCGGATCCAGCCCGGACACACCGCGTTGACCCGGATGCCGCGCGGCGCCAGCTCCCAGGCCAGCGACCGCGTCAGGCCGATCACCGCATGCTTGCTGGCCACATAAGCCGAGAAGTCAGCGACACCGGTCAGGCCCCAGATCGACGATTGGTTGATCACGCAAGCGCCCTCGGGCATCAGTGGCAACAGTGCACGGGTCAGCCGCACCATGCTGCCGACGTTGTTGTCGAGCAGTGCCGACCAGCGCACGGCAGCGTCCGGCGACGCATCGGCCAGCGGTGTCGGGTACTCGGTGCCGGCGTTGTTGACCAGCACATCCACCTGGCCGTGGCCGGCCTGCACAGCGGCCGCGAAGGCAGTCAGGTCACTGTCCAGCCCGAGGTCGGCGACGATCGCTGTCACTTGTGCGCTGACCGCCAGCCCGTCGGCGAGGCGCTGCAGCGCTTGCGCATCGCGATCGGTCAGGATCAAGCGCACGCCCTGTCCGGCGAACGCCGTCGCCAGCGCGCGTCCGATGCCGCCGGCCGCACCGGTCAACACCACGGTCAAGCCTTGCAGGCCGTGGCACGGCTCGGTCCGCGGGCCGGCCCGCGCAGCAACGTCGCCCGTCACCTCAGACCGCCGTCAGGAACGACACGCCGACTGCGCCGATGAAACCATCGGCACGGCCGGACACCCCGGGATCGCGGACCTCGCCGTAATCGCCCGACAGCACGCGGGTGACGCGATGGCGGTGAAACGCCTTCAGCAGCTGACTCACCGGCACGACCTGCCGGTAGCCGTCGCCATAGAGCTCGCGGTGATAGGCCGGCAAGCGGTGCCAGGGCACGGTGGGGCGCTCGTGGTGCGCGTTGTGATAGCCGAAGTTCAGCCACAGCAGGTTCAGCCAGAAGCTGTCGAGCCCGACGACGTTGCTGAAGGTGTTGGCCTGTTCGTAGGCGCGATCACGCACCTTGTCGTTCGGGATCGGCGCGTCACCCAGGATCGGGTACGCGTCGTAGGTGTGCTGGAAACAGTCGGCGAAGCGCAGCACCGTGACGAACACCAGGTAAGCAATGAAATAAAGCACCAAGGCCTTCGGCGAATACCAGCCGAGTGCGGCGAACGCGCCGAATCGCAGCAAGGCCATGCCGACGATGCGCGCGCGCGTGGCGTTCGAGCCGCCCGGCTTGAACGGCAGCGCGACCACGAAGCCGCGCATCAGGAATTCGACCGCGGGGAAGTAGGCCCACTCCAGCGCCAGCACGCCACGGCGCAGCCAGGGGCGCGCGGCCAGCAGAAAGCCGCGCGCATCGAAGGTGATCACGTCGGCCCGCTCGACGTGGTGGCGCATGTGCTTGCGCCGCAGGTCGGCGAAGCGGGCGTAGCCGCTGCCGTTGAGCCAGCTCATCAGCGTGCCCCAGCGTTCGTTGAGCGCCGGGTTGCGGAAGATGGCCTGGTGAGCGAATTCGTGGATGTAGTACGCCGACCAGACCAGGGTCAGCGTCAGCAGCACGAATCCGATCGCGTTGAGCGCCCAGGACGGCACCGTCAGCAAGGCGATGCCGACCGGGTAGCCGACAAGGGTGAAGGCCAGCGCCGCGATGTTGGGCGCGGCGCCGTCCGGGGCGCGGAAGCTCACTTTTTCACCAGCGCGGTGACGAATTGCGCGTCCATGGTCGACTCGGTGGTGGGCACCGTCGTGATCTGCCCCTTGGCCTTCAGCAATTCGGAAATGATCTCACCGCTGGCGTAGTACGAGGTGGTCTCGGGCGCCTTGGCAAAAGCCTTTGGCATCTCGGCGAGCGGGATGTTGTAGACGCCCGCCCACTGCTCCTTGACCTCTTTCGCCGACACGCCCATCGCCTTGCCGATGATCTTGGCCGCCTCGTCCGGCTTGGCCTTCATGTAAGCCATGCCATCGAGGTAGGCCTGGACGACGCCGGAGATCTCGGTCGGCTTGGCCTTGATGACCTTCTCATCAAACACCAACACGTCGGCGATCAGGCCCGGCGCGTTCTTCGACGAAAACACCACCTTGAACTTCTTGCCGCCACCCTGGCTGACGATCTGCGACAGGCTGGGCTCGTAGGTGACGCCGATCTGCATCTGGCCCGACGCCATCGCCGCCGGCACCGCTTCGGGGGTCATGTTGACCGGCATGATGTCCTTGTCGGTCAGGCCGTTGACCTTCAGCGCGTACGACAACAGGAAGTCGGACGGCGACAGGGGGTTGAAGCCGATCTTCTTGCCCTTGAAGTCGGTCACCTTGGCGATGCTCTTGTCGGCCACGATGGCGTCGCCGCCATTCGAATAATCGATCGGCATCACCACCTTCTGCGGCCGGCCGGCGGCGACCTGGCCGATGACCTGGTCATAGGTCAGCATGCCGCCGTCGACCGCGCCGCTGGCGATGGCCGCCGGAATCAGCGCCGGGTCGGTGAAGACCTGCAGGCTGACCTTCAGCTTGTATTTTTTGAACAGATCGAGCTTCTCGGCCACATAGAAAGGCCCGTAGCCGATCCATACGACGGTGCCGATCTTCATCGGCGTCACGTCGGCCGCGTGGCCGACCACCGAGAAGGCAGCCAGTGCCAAACCCGCCACCGGTTTGGCCAGCGAGTTGCCGAGACGCCGCATCAGCGCCGCAGGGAACGAAACGGAAGAGCGAAGGGGACGGAAGGATTCCATGTCGAGAGCTCCAGGTGAAAGAAACGGGCGCAGGAGAAGACGTTTTCGATGCGTCGATCTCCCGGGCTTTTATCCCTCCGTGGAGCCTCTCCGGTGCCGTTGTCACGGCAGCCCTTGAAGCCGGGCCACTCTCGGACCAGCACCGGCATCGCTGCCGATCGGAACCCTAGTGACCCTGAGTGTGAGGAGTGCATGGTCTGACCACACGAACTCGCTCCACCTGCCCACGCATCAATGCAATCCACATGCCAGTTGCTGGCGGTCGATTTGCACCAAGTTGAGCCATGCCGTTCTCACACCAGCGTCGCCAGGTAGGCGCGCCAGCCACCGAGCTCGGTGATGTCCCTCGCACCCGCCACGGCGTGGCTTTCGCAGACGAAGCCCTGCACCGACGACCCGTCTTCAAGCAACACCGTTCCGATGCCCAGCGGCGCCGGGATGCCCGCGACGAACGAGCCGAACTCACGCGCCGGCAGCTCCCACACCTCCAGTTCGACGGCGCCGCCGCCTTGTTCGACGCGGACCATGCCGGGGCGAAACGGCGGACCTCCGGGCAAGGCATAGAAGCGGTAAACCGGCGCGCTGCGCACCGTGCGCACCAGCGTGGCCCCGCGCTGCGTCAGCTGCCCGTTCAACGGCAGCCCATTCAGGTGCGCGCCGCACACCGCGACCCGCACCTGGCCCGACGGGAAGGCGGCTTCGCTGGGCGCGCCCGCGGTCAGGTGCGGCGCATGTGGCGTCGCACCGACAGTGGCGACGGTGCGCGCATGCAGCCGCGCGGCCAGCGTCAGCAAGGGCAGGTCCTGGCCGCTGCGGCCGATCAGCGTGACGCCGTGCGGCAAGCCACGCGCCGGGCCGTCGGCGGCGAACCCGACCGGCACCGCCACTGCCGACAGGTCGAGCAGGTTGACGAAGTTGGTGTAGTGGCCGAGCTGCGAGTTCAGCGCGATCGGGTCGGCTTCGACCGCCACGATCGTGTGGATCGTCGGTGCGGTCGGCACGACCAGGCAGTCGATGTCGCCCCAGGCCGTGCGCGTCTCGTGTTCGAGTGCCTTCAGCCGGTACAGCGCCGCAAAGGTGTCCACCGCGGAGAGGCATACACCGGCTTCGGTGATCGCGCGCGTCACCGGGTGCAGCGCCTCGGGCTGGGCTTCGATGAAGGCGCGGATCGCGGCATAGCGCTCAGCCACCCACGGCCCTTCGTAGAGCAAGGTCGCGACGCTGCGAAAGGCGGTCAGGTCGATCTCGACCGGTACACCGCCGAGGGCTTGCAAATGCGCGATGGCCTGCGCGTAGTGCGCTGCGCCGAAAGCGTTGGCATAGAAGACCAAGTCCTGAGCGCGCGGCACGCCGAAGCGAAACGCTGCAGCCGCGCCGAAGTTGCGCCCGTGGGGCGGCATCGGGCGCGAATAGGCATCGCGCGCATCGGACCCTTGCGCGGCGGCCAGCACCCTCGCCGCATCGGCCGCGGTCAGCGCGAACACCGACACCGCATCGAGCGTGCGACAGGCGGGCACGACGCCGGTGGTCGGGATGCGGCCGAGGCTGGGCTTCAGGCCGATCAGGTTGTTGAACGCCGCCGGCACGCGGCCCGAGCCGGCGGTGTCGGTGCCGAGCGAAAAGCTGGCGAGGCCCAGCGCCACCGAGACCGCCGAGCCCGACGACGAGCCGCCGGAGATGAACTCGGGATTGATCGCATTGCGGCAGGCGCCGTATGGTGAGCGCACGCCGACCAGGCCGGTGGCGAATTGGTCGAGGTTGGTTTTGCCGACCGGAATGGCGCCAGCATCGATCAGCCGCTGCACCACCGTCGCACTGTGCTCCGGGGTGTAGGCGAATGCGGGGCACGCCGCCGTGGTCGGCACGCCAGCGAGGTCGATGTTGTCCTTGATCGCAAACGGGATGCCATACAGCGGCAGCCTGGCTGGGTCTCGGCCTTCCAGTGCGCGGGCATAACGCGTCAGCGCCTCCAGCGGCAGGCGGTGGATCCAGACGTTGCGCGGCCAAGCCGCCTCCTCAGCCTCGATCTGCGCGTGCAGTTCGGCGACGAGTTGCGTCGGCGTCAGCGCGCCGCGGAGGTAGCGCGCCCGCAGCGCGGGCAGTGACATGTCAAGTGGCATGCGGGAAGTCCTTGGCAAATTAGCGGAGAGCACTCGCGTGGGTCCGGCGGCCATCAGCTCAGCAAGACCAGCGGCTGGCCAGCGTTGATCGGCTGCCCTTCGGCGCACAGCACCTCGTGCACCACGCCATCGCGCGGCGCCAGCACGGTGATCTCCATCTTCATCGACTCGACGACGATCAGCGTGTCGCCGGCCTGCACCACGCTGCCCTTCGCGACCGGCACCGACCAGACGCCGCCCGACACCTCGGAGGTGACGACCTCGCCGTCGAAAGCGCTGGCGGCTGCGGCCCGCGCCTCGGCGTCGTTGTCGGCGGCGTCATCCACCGTTTCGGCGACGCCGGCCTCGCGCCAGCGTTCGCGTTCGGCCTCGAACGCAGCCTGTTGCCGGGCCTTGAAGGCGGTGATTTCCGCCGCGTTGTCGACCAGATATCGCTGGTAGTCGGTGAGTTTGAAGCTGCCGTCCTCGATGCGCAAGCTCGCACGCCCGGCCACGAAATCCGCGCGCAGCGTCAACAGCTCGTCAGCGCTGACCGGATAGAAGCGCAGTCGGTCGAAGAAGCGCAGCAGCCAAGGCTTGCCGGGCTCGAACTCGCGGGTGGCTTTCCAGCGATTCCACATCTGCACCGTGCGGCCGACGAACTGGTAGCCGCCCGGGCCTTCCATGCCGTAGACACACAGGTAGGCGCCGCCGATGCCAACGGCATTCTCCGGTGTCCAGGTGCGCGCCGGGTTGTATTTGGTGGTGACCAGTCGGTGCCGCGGGTCGAGCGGCGTGGCGACCGGCGCCCCGAGGTACACATCGCCCAGGCCCAGCACCAGATAGCTCGCCTCGAACACCGTGTCGTAGACGGCCTGGATGTCGTCCAGCCCGTTGATGCGGCGGATGAACTCGATGTTGCTCGGGCACCAGGGCGCGTCGGCGCGCACCGACTGCATGTATTTGTCGATCGCGAGCCGCGTCGCCGCGTCGTCCCACGACAGCGGCAGCCAGACGGTGCGGCTCGGCACCTCGATGTCGGCGGTCGAACCGACGCCATGCTGCGCTTCGAGCAAGGCGTCCATCAGCGCGGGCAATGCGATGCGCGACGGCTCGTAGTGCACCTGCAGCGAGCGGATACCCGGCGTCAGGTCGACGATGCCGTCGAGTTGTCCGCCATCGCGCCAGGCTTGCAGTCGCTGCATCAGCGCATGCACATGGAAGCGCAGCGTCAGGTCGAGCTTCAGCTCGCCGAACTCGATCAGCACATAGGCATCGCCCGCCCGGCGGTAGACGATCTCGATGCCGTCCTCGCCAGCGGCGCGGCGATGCAGCACGGCCGCGTCGGCGAGTTCGATGCGGGTGGGTGGTGCGGCGGCGCGCGGCGGGGCATCGGGTGCCAACACGGCGTCCTGTGCGTCAGCCAGTGTGCGTGCCTGCGCCAGCGTCAACGGCTTGAAGCGCACGGTGTTGCCCGGCGACAGCTGGCCCAGCTTCCACAGCTCGGCCTGCACCACGGTGGCCGGGCAGACAAAGCCGCCTAGGCTCGGGCCATCGGGGCCGAGGATCACCGGCATGTCGCCAGTGAAGTCGATTGCACCGATCGCGTAGGCGTTGTCGTGGATGTTCGACGGATGCAGCCCGGCCTCGCCACCGTCGGTGCGCGCCCAGGTCGGCTTCGGGCCGATCAGCCGCACTCCCGTTCGGCTGGAGTTGTAGTGCACCTGCCAGTCGGTGGCGAAGAAGGTGGCGATGTCGTCCGGCGTGAAGAAGTCGGGCGCGGCGTGCGGGCCGACCAGCACGCCGATGTCCCAGTGCGTGGCGCAGGCCGGCGTGAGCGCGGCGGCCGCCATCGCGTCGAGTGGTGCCTGCGGCGCCGATGCGGGTCCGATGTGCAGGACATCGCCACCCCGCAGCACGCGTCCACCGTGGCCGCCGAACTGGCCGAGCGTGAAGGTCGAGGCGCTGCCCAGGTAGTCGGGCACATCGATGCCGCCGTGCACCGCGAGGTAGGCACGGCTGCCGCCGGCCGGGCCAACGCGGCCGACACGCAGTGTCTGACCCGCCTCGAGGGTCAGCGCCCCGCCCATCGACACCGCTGTTCCATCCAGAGTCAGCTCGATCGGCGCACCACATACCGCGACGCGCACCGCGCAGCGAAAGCGCAGCGCCGGCCCGGCAACGGTGATCTCCAGCCCGGCCGCGCCCTGCGCATTGCCGACCAGCCGGTTCGCCAGTCGCAAGGCCAGCGGGTCCATCGGGCCGGACGGCGGCACGCCGACATCCCAATGGCCCAACCGCCCCGGCCAGTCCTGCACCGAGGTCTGCACGCCGGGGCTGATCACGTCGAACGCGCGGCTGGGCGCGCTGAACGACGCGAGGCTGCGCGTGGTGTGCGTCGCCTGCGCAAATGGCGCGAATGACATCACGCCACGCAGGTAATCGAGGTTCGATTCGAGACCATCAACGCGGGTCTCTTGCAAAGCCTTAGACAGCTTGGCGATGGCGGCATCGCGGTCACTGCCGTGCGCGATCAGCTTGGCCAGCATCGGGTCGTAGTGGGCAGTGACCTCGGTGCCGCGCTCGACCCAGGTGTCCACCCGCAGGTCGTCGGGAAACTGCACACGCGTCAGCACGCCGGTCGCCGGCTGGAAGTTCTTGTAGGGGTCTTCGGCATACAGCCGCGCCTGCACCGCATGACCGGTGGTGGCGATGTGCAGGCTGTCCAGTGCCGGCATGTCGCCTGCGCCGAGCTTCACCATCCATTCGACGATGTCGATGCCGGTGACGGCTTCGGTCACGCCGTGCTCAACCTGCAGCCGCGCGTTGACCTCGAGGAAATAGAAGTCCTGCGTGCGCGCATCGACGACGAACTCGACGGTGCCGGCCGATCGGTAGCTCGCGGCCTGAGCCAGTCGGCGCGCGGTGTCGTGCAGCGCCGCGCGCACCTCGGGCCGCAAGTTCGGCGCAGGCGCTTCCTCGACGACCTTCTGGTTGCGCCGCTGCAGCGAGCAGTCGCGGTCGCCCAGCGCCAGCACACCACCGGCGCCATCGCCGAACACCTGCACCTCGATGTGACGGGCGTCGGTGATGTAGCGTTCGATGAAAACACCGGCATCCGAAAAATTGCTTTGTGCGAGCCGCCGCACGGTGTCGAAGGCCGCGCGCAGCTCGTCGGCGCCCGGGCACATCTGCATGCCGATGCCGCCGCCGCCTGCGCTGCTCTTGAGCATCACCGGATAGCCGATGCGCTCGGCGTGAGCCAGTGCGTCGCCCAGATCGGACAGCAGGCCGGTGCCCGGCAGCAGCGGCACGCCGCTGTCGGTGGCCAGCGCGCGCGCGGTGTGCTTCAGGCCGAACAGCCGCATCTGCTGCGGCGTCGGGCCGAGGAACACGAGACCCGCGGCTTCGCAGGCCTCGACGAAGCCGGCGTTCTCGGACAGGAAGCCGTAGCCGGGGTGGATCGCCTGCGCACCGGTGGAGATCGCGGCTTCGATGATCCGCGCGTGGTTCAGGTAGCTGGCCGACACGGGCGCCGGGCCGATGCACACCGACGCGTCGGCCATCGCCACATGGCGCGCGCCGGCATCGGCTTCGGAATACACCGCGACCGAACCGACGCCGAGGCGCTTGAGCGTGCGGATGATGCGGCAAGCGATGGCGCCGCGGTTGGCGATCAGGACCTTGGTGAACATGGCGGGCTCAGCGGAAAGCAGGTCGTCCTGCGCTCATCGGATGCACACACCGGTCGTCCGGCGCGGCGTGGCCTCAGGGCAACGTTGCCTTAGGCCGGGTCCCAGACCAGAAAGCGCACGGGGGTGGGGTTGTAGCCATTGCACGGGTTGTTCAGCTGCGGGCAGTTCGACACCAGCACGACCACGTCCATCTCGGCGCGCATTTCGACGTACTTGCCCGGTGCAGAGATGCCATCCTCGAAGGTCAGTTTTCCTTCGGGCGTGACCGGCACGTTCATGAAGAAATTGATGTTCGAGACGATGTCGCGTTTGGTCAGGCGCGGCACGCCTGCGGTCGCCTCGCTGCCCGCATCGATCTGCGCCAGCGCCAGCATGAAGCTGTCGCGGCAGCTGTGCATGGTTCGCTTTTCCAGTGCGTAGCGCACGGTGTTGCTCTCGCATGAGCAGGCGCCGCCCAGCGTGTCGTGGCGGCCGCAGGTGTCGGCTGTGATCGTGAGCATCGCGCGCGCCTCGCTCGACATCAGCACCGTGCCCGCCGTCAGGTACAGCGCACCTTGGGCCTGGATGGTGTGCGTCAGGCTGTAGCGCTCGCCGACATCGGCGGCGCTGTAGAAGATCGTGTCGACGGCCTGGTTGCCTTCCAGGTCGACGATGCGCAATGTCTGCCCGCGTTGGAGCACCTTGGCCCACGGGTCGCCGGCCAGGCAGACCTCATCGAGCACCGCGTCGATAGGGTCCAACTTGCTTTCCACTGTGGCGTGCATCACAGGAACCCCCGCTCGGTGTTGATGTAGCCACGGTCGTTTTCGGGGCACAACCGGCGACACACATCGTCGGCCCCGGCGGTGCCGGAGCGCCAGGCGGTCAAGCGCACCGGGGTCGGTGCGTAACTGGTCGCCGGATCGAGCGGGTGCGGCGCCGCCGACAGCACGACCAACACATTCATCTCGAAGCGCACATCGACATGCTGACCCGCTGCGCGGTGCGCGGTGTCGAAGTGCAGCTGGCCGGCCTTGTCGGCCACCGCCTTGCTGAAGAAGTTGACATTGGCGACCACGTCACGCCGGTCCAGGCCCCACTTGGCCAGCTCCACCAGAAAGCCATCGCGGCCATTGCGGTACATCGCGTTGCGATGCGCCTGGTATTTCGCCTCGCCGTGGCGGCGGCGCACGGTGTCGGCATCGATCACGCCGCACACCGTATCGTGCCAGCCGCAGCTGTCGTCGGGGATTGAGCACAGCACCCGGCCCATGTCGGAATACAGCACATGGCCACGGGTCAGGTGCGCGCTGTGCTGCGCCTTCAGCGTGTCGGGCATGTTGTAGCGCTCCGTCTTTTGGTCCTGGTTGAAGAGCAGCGTCGACACATTGGCGCGACCCTCGAGGTCGGTCAGCCGCAGCGTGGTGCCGCGGCGCAGCACGCCCGACCAGTGGGCACCGCCGGGCAGGGTGTCCTCCCACAGCACGAGTTCGGGCGAATACGGTGTGGAATGGTCGGGCACGGCAGCGCGGGCCAAGGGCGTCAGGGTGTTGAAGTTCGTTTGCATGGGTGTGGCGGCGTCAGAAACGGCGCGTCAAACCGACTCGCCGTGTTGGGAAATCTGCTCCAGCAGATCGAGGTCGGTGGTCATGCCCGAGCTGACGCGGATGTGTTTCAGGATCTCTGCCTTCAGCTCGCGGAACGGTGCACTGTGCTTCATGTCCTGCTGGCGCCGCGCTGGCAGCGGCACCGGGTAGATGCTGTGGATGCGGCCCGGGCGCGGCTCCATCAGCACGACCCGCTGGCCGAGGTAGATCGCTTCATCGACATCGTGGGTGACGAAAACGATGGTGGTCTTCTCGATGCGGTGAATGTGCAGGATCAGGTCATGCATCACCTCGCGGGTCTGCGCATCGAGCGCACCGAAGGGTTCGTCCATCAGCAGCACCTGCGGGCGGCCCATCAGCGCGCGCGCGATCGCCACCCGCTGCTGCATGCCGCCCGACAACTGGCTCGGGTACGACCTGGCGACCTTGGCCAGGCCGATCAGGTTCAGCAAGGCATCTGCACGGCCCGATGCGGCCTCGACATCCGAAGAGCTCAGGTCTTCGCGGTTGACCTTCAGGCTGCGGCTGAACTTGATGTTCTCCATCACGTTGAGCCACGGGTACAGGCTGTAGTGCTGGAACACCATCGCCCGCTCGGCCCCGGGGCCGGTGATGGCCCGCCCGCTGCAGAGCACCTCGCCCGAGGTGTGATGTTCGAGCCCGGCCAGGATGCGCAGCAGCGTGGACTTGCCGCAGCCCGAGGCGCCGACCAGCGTGACGAACTCGTTGTCTTCGATCGGCAGGTCAATGTCCTGCAGCGCGGCCGGCGTGCCGGCGGCCACGCCGCCGAACACCTTGCCCAGGCGGCGGATCTCCACCTTTGGGGCGCAGATTGGGGGGACGATGGAAAGCATGGTGGCTGCGGCTCAGCGTTTGAAGTGCATGTAGGGGAACGCCCGGCGGTGCAGCCAGCGAAAGGCCTGGTCCATCAGCAATCCAATGACGCCGATCAGCAGGATGCCGCCGAAGATCGTGTCGGTCTTCAGGAAGCGCTGTGCCTTGAGGATCGCATAGCCCAGGCCCGAATTGCTGGCCACCAGTTCGGCCACCACCAGATAGGTCCAGGCCCAGCCCATCGTGATGCGCAGCGTGTCCAGGATCGCCGGCTTGGCGGACTGCAGCAGCACCAGCCGGATGATTTCATCGCGTGTCGCGCCCATCGTCTGCGCCGCTTCGATCTGCGCGGTGGGCACCAGCCGCACGTTTTCCGCCACCATCAGCACCATCTGGAAGAAGGTTCCGATGAAGATGATCGCGATCTTGGCGCTCTCCTCGATGCCGAACCACAGCATCACCAGCGGGATGAAGGCCACCGCCGGCATGTAGCGAATGAAATCGGTCAGCGGCTCGAGCAGCGCCTCGACCGGCCGGAATGCCCCGATCAGCAGCCCGATTGGCAGCGCCAGTGCGGCCGACAGCAGGAAACCGGCGAGCACCCGGTAGACGCTGATGCTGGTGTCGGCGAGCAGGTCATCTTCTGTCAACCAGGCGGTCAGTCGCCTGAACACGGCGGCCGGGCCCGGCATGAAGACCGGATCGATCCAGCCCGAGGCCGACAGCGCCGCCCAGGCTACGAACGGCAACACCAAGCCCAAGGCGGCGAACAACCAGTACTGCGTGCGGGAGAGTCGTCCGGCGATGTCCCAGATGCTGGGCATGGGCGGCGTCATGGGTGCTCGCGCAGGTGCCACTAAACCGGATCGGACGGGGGGTGCTGTGGCAGACATCGGTCGCTCCAGGGCAGTGGCAGAAAGCGAGAGGGGCAGCCGCCGTCCGCTGACGACAACTTCCTCCCGGGCTTTTGTCCCTCCGTGGAACCGCGATGCATTGCGGCCGACCGCTCTCGGACCAGTCCACCCGGTGTTCTACCAGGCACGGAACCCTAGCTGTCTTGCAGATCAAGCAGCGCCGCCGATGCGGCTGCCACTCTCGCTTTTTAAAAGTAGCAAAGTCGATGCCAGACCTCGTCAGCAAGGCACTGACACACAGGCCGGCTGCTGTGGCCCGACGGCGAACCACGGCGCCATCCGGCCCGGTCTCGGTCCGAAGACGATGAGCGCCCACCAAAATGGACTGGCCCGCACTGCATTGGGGCGCCAGTTTAGGACGCCAAGCATCTGGCGCCCGGCCCACCAAACAATGCGATGCACCGGGGCTTTTCTTCTCCTACACTGATTCAGCGTCGGGTTCGGTCTGCCGGCGCAACCCGGAGAGTGTGAATGCTGCTGCCTGCGGATGAAGACAAGCGCCTCGCCGTGCTGCATTCCTACGGTGTCCTCGACACGCCCCCAGAACCCGAATTCGACCGCCTCACACAGTTGCTGGCGCACATCTGCGAGGCACCGATCGCGCTGATCAGCCTGGTGGACCGCGACCGCCAGTGGTTCAAGTCGGTACACGGCATCGCCTGGACAGAGACCGACCGCGCGGTATCGTTTTGCTCGCATGCCATCGAGCAACGCGATCTGTACGTGATCGAGGACACACACGCCGATGCGCGTTGCAGCGGCAACCGGCTCGTCTGCGGGGAGCCTCATCTGCGTTTTTATGCCGGCATGCCGCTGGTGACGCCTGATGGCCGCGCACTGGGTGCGGTGGCAGTGCTCGATCGGATCCCGCGACAACTGAACAACCTGCAAATCGAGGCCTTGCAGACCCTGACCTTGCAGGTGATGGCACAGATCGAATCGCGCCGTCAGCAGTCCTTGTTGGCGCAGGCCATGGACGAGCGCGAGCGCAGTCACGCGGCGCTGCAACACAGCGAAGCCAGCTGGCGGCGCCTTTTCGCGTCCAGTGCCACCGGCATCGTCTCGGCCGGCGCCGATGGGCATTTCCTCAACGCGAACCCGGCGTTCTGCGCGCTGGTCGGGCGCAGCGAAGACGCGTTACGGGGTATGGAGATCCTTGCATTTACCCATCCCGATGACGTGGCGCCATGCGTCTTGGAGGTGCATCGTCTGCTGGCGGGCGAGATCGACAGTTTCAGCATCGACAAGCGCTACCTGCGCCCCGACGGCCAAGCCATCTGGGCGCGC
The DNA here is from genome assembly GCA_025352345.1 of Burkholderiales bacterium. Taxonomy (GTDB): domain Bacteria; phylum Pseudomonadota; class Gammaproteobacteria; order Burkholderiales; family Burkholderiaceae_C; genus PBB1. The sequence continues at coordinate 18,884 of JANXTP010000417.1, forward strand.
GCCACCGTCTCGCAGATGCAGGCGGCGGCAGCCCCGGGCGATGCCCAGCTGGTCGCCGTGGTGACCGACATCAACACCCAGAAGATCGCGCAGCTGCGGCTGCAGCAAAGCCACCGGCTGATCGGGCTGGCAGGCCGCATGGCCGGACTCGGGGGCTGGGCGATCGATGCGCCGACCGACACCTCGGCCGCGGTGGTGCACTGGTCCGATGAGTTGCGCACCATCCTCGACTGCGCGCCCGAGCACTCTCCGCAGCTGGAGATGAGCCTGAACTGGTACCCGTCGCCGTGGCGTGAGGCGTTGAGCGAGGCGATCGACGTCTGCTTCCAGCACGGCACGCCGTTCGATCTCGAACTGCAGTTGGTCACTGTCTTGGGTAGGCGCCTCGATGTCCGGGTGATCGGCGAGGCCGTGCGCGACGAGACGCAGCGGGTGGTGCGGGTGCAGGGCGCGCTGCTGGACCAAACCGAACAGAAGCGCGCCGAACGCACGCTGCGCGACAGCGAGGAGCGTTTCAGGAATGTGTCGCGCGCGACCGCCGACGCCGTCTGGGACTGGAACCTGAGCAATGACGCGATATGGTGGAGTGAGGGCATGCAGCTGCTGTTCGGCCACGCCCTGGACACGCTGGAGCCCGACAGCCTGTCATCGACGCGACGCATCCACCCCGATGACCTGCAGCGCGTGCTGGACAGCATCCACGGTGTCATCGACGGCGGCGGCGAACACTGGAGCGCCGAATATCGCTTTCAGCGTCACGACGGCGATTTCGCCATCGTCTCCGACCGCGGCTTCGTCATCCGGGATGCCGAGGGCCACGCCGTGCGCATGGTCGGCGGCATGACCGACCTGACCGAACAGCGACAGGCGGAGTCCCGCTTGCGGCAGCAGGCCGCCTTGCTGGATGAGTCGCAGGACTCGATCATCGTGCGCGACCTCGATGAGCGCGTCAGGTACTGGAACCGCGGCGCCGAGCGCATGTTCGGCTGGTCGTCGGAGGAAGCGGTGGGCCGCACCCTGTCGGAGCTGCAGCTGGTGAACGCGCCGGGCGCCGTGGGCGCACGCGACACATTGATGTCCACCGGCAAGTTCGCGTCGACCTTCATCCAGCGACGCAAGGATGGCAGCTCGGTGTGGGTCGAAGGACGCTGGACGCTGGTGCGCGATGCCCAAGGCGAGCCCACGGCGATCTTCGGCCTGGGCACGGACGTCACCGAGCGGCTCAAGCTGGAAGCGCAACTGCAGCAGGCGCAACGCTTGGAGGCCATCGGCCAGCTGACCGGTGGCGTCGCCCACGATTTCAACAACCTGCTCACCGTGATCCTCGGCAACACCGACCTGCTGGCCGAGCAGTTGGCCGATCAGCCACTGCTGCTGCCGCTCGCCGAGATGACGCGCACCGCCGCCGAACGCGGCGCCGAGCTCACGCAGCGCCTGCTGGCCTTCGCGCGCCGGCAGACGCTGCAGCCGCAATCGGTGGATGCACACCAGCTGCTGGCCAACATGGACGCCTTGCTGCGTCGCACGCTGCCGGCGAACATCGAGTTGGAGCTGGTGCGTGGCGCCGGCTTGTGGCCTGCGCTCGTCGATCCGGGTCAGCTCGAAGCTGCCGTTCTGAACCTGGTGATCAACGCCCGCGATGCCATGCCGCCGGGCGGCAAGATCACACTGGAAACATCGAACGCCTGGATCGACCAGCATTACGCCGAACGACATCCCGACGTGGTGCCCGGCCAGTACGTGCTGCTGTCGGTGTCGGACACCGGCGGGGGCATGAGCGCCGAACACCTGGCCCGGGTCTTCGAACCGTTTTTCACCACCAAGGGCGTCGGCAAGGGCACTGGTCTGGGCCTGAGCATGGTTTACGGCTTCCTCAAGCAGTCGCGGGGTCACGTCAAGCTGTACTCTGAGCCCGGCCACGGCACGACGGCGCGGCTGTACCTGCCGCGCGCCGATGGCCCGCCCGAAGCACCTGCCACCGTGGTGCGCAGCGAGCACGATTTCCGTGGCACGGCCAGCCTGCTGGTGGTCGAAGACGACCCGCTGGTGCTGCGCCATGCCTGCGATGTGCTGGTCGGGCGGGGCTACCGCGTCACGATTGCCGACACGGGTGTCGCTGCACTCACCATCCTGCGGGAGCGCAGCGATTTCGACCTGCTGTTCACCGACGTCGTGATGCCCGGCGGGCTCAACGGGCGACAGCTCGCCGAGGCGGCCGTGGCGCTGCACCCGGCCCTGAAGGTGCTGTACACCTCCGGCTACACCGAAAACGCGATCGTCCACCATGGCCGGCTCGACCGTGGCGTGCACCTGCTGCCCAAGCCATACCGCAGCATCGATCTCGCGCGCAAGGTGCACGCGGTGCTGAAGACAAGCACGCAGCCATGAGCCCCGCTGACGGGCGGCGGCTGTTGATCCTCGACGACGACGCTCTGGTCGGCATGCTGGTCGAGTCGGTCGCGCGACTCGCTGGCGTCGCCACCTGCCTGACGCGCGAAGCCGACGAGTTCTACGCGGCCGCGGCCGACTGGGGTCCGACCCACATCGTGCTCGATCTGACGATGCCTGAAACCAGTGGCGAGCAGGTGCTCACCGAGCTGGCTGCGCGCGGTTGCCGGGCCCGCATCATCGTCGCCAGCGGCGCCGAGGCCGAACGACTGGACCGTGCCGTGGCGCAGGCCCGCGCCAACGGACTCGATGTGGCCGGCGGCCTGCCCAAGCCTTTCGTTGCAGCGGCGCTGCGCGCCCTGCTGGTGTGATGCTGGGGTCGAAGGACTGCACCGGTGGTCGTACCGAAGGCGCCATCCGGGCGCCTTGCCGCCGGATGCTTAACGAGTCTGCGGCGGTCTGACTTCCCCCTTGACGGGGAGGGACGCGGCATGGCGATTGCATGCACAATTATTTTCCGCGGGCGAGTTCGTCGCCCGTCGCGGGCAACATGACTCCTCTGATTGCCATGACCACACGCAACGCCAAGACCGTCAAATCCACAGACTCCGCCCAGAAGCTTCGGCAGACGCAGGCCGAGTACTCGGCCGCCAGACCGCCCGCAGAACCTGGCGCCAAGGCGATGATGTCGAGCTCGAAGATGTACGTCTGCCGACGCTGTCAGGCCAACTTCAAGACCGGTGACGGCCGGCCCGATGTGCGCATGGCCGGACTGGGCAAATGCAATCCCTGCCTGGCCCAGGCTGCAGCCGCCGCATCGGCGGCCTCCAACGCTTCGTTGGACCCGGCATCAACCTGACGCAGGCGTCCGCGCCGCCAGACCCCACCATGGCTGGGGACGCTGACGGGTTCAACTTTTCCGGTGTTCTGGCGCTGGTGATCGGTGCGCGCGGCGGCCTGGGCGCGGCGCTGTGTCAACAGCTGCGCGGCGATCCCCGTTTCCGTCAGGTGCTGGCTGCAGGTCGACGCGGTGACCCAGCGAGCTCGACTGACACCGGCATCGATCTCGACATCACCCTCCCCGACGAGTCCAGCATCGCCACCGCCGCTGCGCACGTCGACACGCGGGTGAAAGCCGGCATGCCCCTGCGCCTGGTGATCGATGCCACCGGCTTCCTGCATGGCAACAGCTTCGAGCCTGAAAAATCGTGGCGCCAACTCGACGCGGCCCACATGGCGCACGCCTTCGCCATCAACGCGATCGGCCCGGCGCTCCTGATGAAGCACTTCCTGCCGCTGCTGCCGCGATCGGGCAAGGCGGTGTTCGCCACGCTGTCGGCCAAGGTCGGCAGCATCGGCGACAACCGGCTGGGCGGCTGGTACAGCTACCGTGCATCGAAAGCGGCGCTGAACCAGCTGGTGCATACCGCAGCGATCGAGCTGGCACGCCAGCAGCCTCAGGCGATCTGCGTCGCGCTGCATCCGGGCACCGTCGACACGCGGCTGTCGTCGCGGTTCGCCAAGTCGGGCCTGGAGGTGCAGACGCCCGAAGCCGCCGCCGCGCGGCTGCTGGCGGTGATCGACGGGCTGAGCGCAAAGGACACCGGCGGCTTCTTCAACCACCACGGCGAACCGTTGCCGTGGTGAGCCGCGCTTCAGGCAGGCGTCACTGCTCGACGAAGGCCCGCTCGATCACGTAGTCGCCGGGCTTCGAGGTGTTGCCTTCCTTGAAGTGGCGCGCTTCGAGCAGTGCCTTCAGGTCGCGCAGCATCTCGGGGCTGCCGCACAGCATCACCCGGTCGTGTTCGGGATCGAGCGCGGGCAGGCCCTGGTCGGTGGTCAGCTTGCCGGTCTGGATCAGCGTGGTGATGCGGCCCTGGTTGACGAAGGGCTCGCGCGTCACGGTCGGGTAGTACAGCAGCTGGCTGGACACCATCTCGCCGAGGAACTCGTGCACCGGCAGGTCTTCGTTGAGGTAGCTGTGGTACGCCAGCTCCTTCACCTCGCGCACGCCGTGCACCAGGATCACCTTCTCGAAGCGTTCGTAGGTGTCCGGGTCGCGGACGATGCTGAGGAACGGCGCCACGCCGGTGCCGGTGCCGATCAGGTACAGCCGCTTGCCAGGCAGCAGGTAGTCGATCAGCAACGTGCCGGTGGGCTTCTTGCCGACGATGATGGTGTCGCCAACCTGGATGTGCTGCAGCCGCGAGGTCAGCGGGCCGTCGGGCACCTTGATGCTGAGGAACTCGAGCGTGTCGTCATGGTTCGGGCTGACGATGCTGTACGCGCGCAGCAAGGGCTTGCCGTCGACGCGCAGGCCGATCATCGTGAAATGGCCGTTGCTGAAGCGCAGGCTGGGGTCGCGGGTGGTGGTGAAGCTGAACAGCCGGTCGGTCCAGTGGTGGACGCTCAGCACGCGCTCTTCGTTGAATGCACTCATGGGTGGGGCGGGATCGATAAAACGCGTATTTTCCACGGCGCGGCCGTCGCGCGCAGCAAAGATCGATATGCACTTTTCAAAGGCATGATGGGCAGCCACGGCGCCAGGCCGCACGGAGCTTCCTCATGAACCACTCCCCTCCCGCCCGCTTCGAGTGGGACGATCCGCTGTTGCTGGGCGCGCAGCTGTCCGACGACGAACGCGCGGTGCGCGAGGCGGCTCGCGCCTACTGCCAGCAGCGGCTGGCCCCGCGCGTGCTGGACGCCTTCCGCCACGAAACCACCGACACCGCGATCTTCCGCGAGATGGGCGAGCTCGGCCTGCTGGGCATCGTGATCCCGCCCGAGTACGGCGGCGCGGGGATGAACCACGTCTGCTACGGCCTGATGGCGCGCGAGGTCGAGCGTGTGGATTCCGGCTACCGCTCGATGATGAGTGTGCAGAGCTCGCTGGTGATGCTGCCGATTGACACCTTCGGCACCGAAGCCCAGAAGCAGCGCTACCTGCCGACACTGGCCACAGGCGAGGCGATCGGCTGCTTTGGCCTCACCGAGCCCGACCACGGCTCCGACCCGGGCAGCATGATCACGCGGGCCCATGCGGTGCCCGGCGGCTATCGGCTGACCGGCACCAAGACCTGGATCACCAACAGCCCGATCGCCGATGTGTTCGTCGTCTGGGCGAAAGACGACGCGGGCGAGATCCGCGGTTTCGTCCTCGACCGGGGCACGGCCGGCCTCAGCGCACCGGCGCTGCACGGCAAGGTCGGGCTGCGCGCCAGCGTCACCGGGCAGATCGTGATGGACGGGGTGTTTTGCCCCGAGGAGAACGCCTTCCCCGACATCCGCGGTCTGAAGGGTCCGTTCACTTGCCTCAACAGCGCGCGCTACGGCATCGCCTGGGGAACACTCGGCGCAGCGGAGGACTGCTGGTTCCGCGCGCGCCAGTACGTGCTGGACCGCCCGCAGTTCGGCCGCCCGCTAGCGGCCAACCAATTGATCCAGAAGAAGCTGGCCGACATGCAGACCGAGATCGCGCTCGGCCTGCAAGCGTGTTTGCGGCTGGGCCGGATGAAGGACGAGGGCACGGCCGCACCCGAGATCACCTCGATGCTCAAGCGCAACTCCTGCGGCAAATCACTCGACATCGCGCGGATGGCGCGCGACATGCTCGGCGGCAACGGCATCAGCGACGAGTTCGGCATCGCGCGCCATCTGGTGAACCTCGAGGTCGTCAACACCTACGAGGGCACGCACGACGTGCACGCGCTGATCCTGGGCCGGGCGATCACCGGTATCGCGGCGTTTTCCTG
>JANXTP010000021.1 GCA_025352345.1 Burkholderiales bacterium
CGGCAAACGGCTCAAGCCGCGCGAGGTGGTGGCCGAGTTCGACAACCACCTGCACGACGAGCTCGACCTGGTGCGCGAAGCGGCCAATGCCGCCCAGCTGCGCCGCAACATGCAGGGCCTGAACCTGGTGATGGTGCCGGAGATGCACTGGGAGCTGTGCACGCAGACGGTACTGGTGATGGAGCGAATGGATGGCGTGCCGATCAGCCAGACGCAGCGGCTGCTCGACGCCGGCGTCGACATCCCGAAGCTGGCGCGCGACGGCGTGACGATCTTCTTCACCCAGGTGTTCCGCGACGGCTTCTTTCATGCCGACATGCACCCAGGCAACATCCAGGTCAGCTTGGCGCCGGCCACCTTCGGGCGCTACATCGCGCTGGATTTCGGCATCGTCGGCACGCTGACCGAATTCGACAAGGAATACCTGGCGCAGAACTTCATCGCCTTCTTCCGCCGCGACTACAAGCGCGTCGCCGAGTTGCACATCGAGAGCGGCTGGGTGCCAGCGAACACCCGCGTCAACGAGCTCGAAGGCGCGATTCGCGCGGTGTGCGAACCGCACTTCGACCGTCCGCTGAAAGACATCTCGCTGGGCCAGGTGCTGCTGCGGCTGTTCCAGACCTCGCGCCGCTTCAACGTCGAGATCCAGCCGCAGCTGGTGCTGCTGCAGAAGACGCTGCTCAACATCGAAGGCCTGGGCCGCCAGCTCGACCCGGAGCTCGACCTGTGGAGCACTGCCAAGCCCTTCCTCGAGCGCTGGATGAACGACCAGATCGGCTGGCGCGGCCTGGTCGCACGGCTGAAGAACGAAGCGCCACGCTATGTGCAGTTGCTGCCCGAGTTGCCGCGGCTGGTGCACCAGGCGCTGCAACCGAAGCCGGCGACCGAGCAGCGGATGCTGGAGGCGCTGCTGACGGAGCAGCGGCGCACCAACCGGCTGCTGCAGGCCATCGTCTACGCTGGCGTCGGCTTTCTGATCGGGGTCATCGCCGTGCAATGGCTGCTGCACCTCGGTTATCGCTGAGTCCGGCGCCGTATAATTCAAGGTTTTTCTTTTCTAATCAAAGGCTTAGCCATGCCCATCTATGCCTACCGATGCGCTGCCTGCGGCCACGCGAAAGACGTGCTCCAGAAGATTTCCGACCCGCTGCTGACCGTCTGTCCGGCTTGTGGTGCCGAGAGCTTCCAGAAGCAGGTGACGGCAGCGGGCTTCCAATTGAAGGGCTCGGGCTGGTACGTCACTGATTTCCGCGATGGCGCCAAGTCCGCCCCGGCGGCCGACAAGCCGGCTGGCGACGCGAAGCCGGCGGGTGGCGCGCTCGCGGGCCATGCGGAAACGCCTGGCTCGAAGGGAGCTGCGGACAAGACGGAGGGTGCCAAGCCACCGGCCCCGGCCGCTGCGCCAGCATCGGCACCCAGCGCGCCCGCCAGTGGCTCGGCGCCGGCCCCTTCGCCCTCGTCGAACTGATCTCCGCCGTGCCGCATCACCCGGTTCAGCCCTAGGACTGCCTTGAAGAAATACCTGATCGCCGGCCTGCTGGTGTGGTTGCCGCTGACCATCACCGTCTGGGTGCTGACCTCGGTGCTGGGCGTGCTCGATGGGTTGTTCGCTTGGCTGCTCAGTGCCTCGCAGGCGGTGCTGCCGGCGTCGGCCCACACGCCGCTGGAAATGCTCAAGCGGATCCCCGGCCTTGGCGTGGTCGTGATGCTGGTCGGGCTGTTGCTGACGGGCGTGTTCGCGACCAACATTGCCGGCCAGTGGGCGCTGCGTCAGGGCGCCCGTCTGCTGCACCAGATCCCGATCGTCAAGTCGATCTACAGCTCGGTCAAGCAGGTGTCGGACACGCTGTTCTCGAGCAGCGGCAATGCCTTTCGCGAAGCGGTGCTGGTGCAGTACCCGCGCGCCGGCTCGTGGACGATCGCCTTCGTCACCGGCAAGCCGGGCGGCGAGGCGGGCGTGCACCTGGTGGGCGACTATCTCAGCCTGTACGTGCCGACCACGCCGAACCCGACCTCAGGCTTCTTTTTGATGGTGCCGCGTGCCGATGTGATTGCCCTCGACATGAGCGTCGACGAGGCGTTGAAGTATGTGATCTCGATGGGGGTAGTGGCGCCAGCGATCGCGAAACCGGCCCCGTCGCCCCTGCCTCAGCCCCCCGCTTGAGCGTATCCCGCTTCAATTTCAGGAATGACACGATGAGAACGACGTACTGCGGCCTGGTCAGCGAGGCCCTGATGGACCAGACCGTGACGCTGATGGGCTGGGCGCACCGCCGCCGCGACCACGGTGGAGTGATCTTCATCGACCTGCGTGACCGCGAGGGCCTGGTGCAGGTGGTCTGCGATCCTGATCGCGCCGAGATGTTCAAGACCGCCGAGAGCGTGCGCAATGAGTTCTGCTTGAAGATCGTTGGCAAGGTGCGCGCACGACCGACCGGCACCGAGAACGCGAACCTGACCAGCGGCAAGATCGAGGTGCTGTGCCTGGAGCTCGAGGTGTTGAATCCGAGCGTCACGCCGCCGTTCCAGATCGACGACGAGAACCTGTCGGAAACGACCCGCCTGACGCACCGCGTGCTCGATCTGCGCCGCCCGGTGATGCAGAAGAATTTGATCCTGCGCTACCGCGTCGCGATGGAAGTGCGCAAGTTCCTCGACGCTGAGGGCTTCATCGACATCGAGACGCCGATGCTGACCAAGAGCACGCCCGAAGGTGCACGCGACTACCTGGTGCCCAGCCGCGTCAATGAAGGCATGTTCTTCGCGTTGCCGCAGTCGCCGCAGCTCTTCAAGCAGCTGCTGATGGTGGCGGGCTTCGACCGCTACTACCAGATCACCAAGTGCTTCCGCGACGAAGACCTGCGCGCCGATCGCCAGCCCGAGTTCACCCAGATTGACATCGAGACCAGCTTCCTGACCGAGGAAGAGATTCGCCCGATGTTCGAAGGGATGATCCGCAAGGTGTTCAAGAACACCATCGGCGTCGAGCTGCCCGAGTACCCGGTGATGAAGTATTCGGAGGCGATGCACCGCTACGGATCGGACAAACCCGACCTGCGCGTCAAGCTCGAATTCACCGAGTTGACCGACGTGATGACCGATGTCGACTTCAAGGTCTTCAGCACGCCGGCCACGACCAAGGGCGGTCGCGTGGTCGCGCTGCGTGTGCCGCGCGGCGGCGAGGCCAGCGGCGGCCTGAGCCGTGGCGAGATCGACGCCTACACCGAGTTCGTCAAGATCTACGGCGCCAAGGGCCTGGCCTGGATCAAGGTCAATGACGTGAGCAAGGGTCGCGAAGGATTGCAGAGCCCGATCGACAAGAACCTGCATGACGCCGCGCTGGCGAAGATCATCGAGCGCACCGGCGCGCAGACGGGCGACCTGCTGTTCTTCGGCGCTGACAAGGAAAAGATCGTCAACGACGCGATCGGCGCGCTGCGGGTGAAGATCGGTCACAGCGACTTCGGCCGCTCGCATGGGCTGTTCGACGACGTGTGGGCACCGCTGTGGGTGGTCGATTTCCCGATGTTCGAGTACGACGAGGAAGGCCAGCGCTGGAACGCGACGCACCACCCGTTCACCGCGCCGAAGGACGGGCACGAGGACTACATGGACAGCGACCCGGGCAAGTGCATCGCCAAGGCCTACGACATGGTGCTCAACGGCTGGGAGATGGGCGGCGGCTCGGTGCGCATCCACCGCGCCGAGGTGCAGAGCAAGGTGTTCAGCGCGCTGAAGATCGGGCCCGAGGAAGCGCAGCTGAAATTCGGCTTCCTGCTCGACGCGCTGCAGTACGGCGCGCCGCCGCACGGCGGTCTGGCCTTCGGCCTTGACCGGCTGGTCACGCTGATGACCAAGGCCGAGAGCATCCGCGACGTGATCGCGTTCCCGAAGACGCAACGTGCGCAGTGCCTGCTGACCGGCGCGCCGAGCGCGGTCGACGAGAAGCAGCTGCGTGAGCTGCACATCCGCTTGCGGAACGCCCAGACCGCTCCTCAGAACGCCACTTAAATCAGCCATGGCCCGCAGCAAGGATCGCGCACCGGCGGTGTTTGAGTTGCGCAGCGCGTCGATGACGCTGGTCGTCTTCGCGCTGAAGACCACCGACATGGTGGCCATCGAACGTGAGCTGACGGCCCGCTTTGCCGACACGCCGGAGATGTTCAACCACGACCCGGTCGTGATCGACATTGCGCAGGCCGAAGGCGACCCACTGGCGCTGGATTACGCGAAGCTCGCTTCCCTGTTGCGGCAATTCAAGATGGTGGCCGCTGCGGTTCGTGGCGGTTCACCCGAGCAGATGGCTGCTGCCGCGCAGGCCGGGTTGGGCGAGGCGCCCGAGGCGCTG
>JANXTP010000034.1 GCA_025352345.1 Burkholderiales bacterium
ACCAGCACCGCGGCACGAGGGCGATCCAGCGCATGGTCGAGTACGCGCCGTCGACGGGTGGACTGGCGCTGTGGGTCAAGCATCTGGATGTGACTGACGAACCCGACCAGAGCACCGGCAAGCTGACCCCAAGCGCCGCGACCGCGCCGCCGGTCATCACCGACGGCCACACGATCCGCTACAGCGCCGGCTTCGAGGCGCTGCCACTGGCCGAACAGGTCGGTTGGGTGGCTCACGAGGTGCTGCACATCGCGCTGCGCCATCCGCAGCGTTATCTCGACCTGCAGCACCGGCTGGGCGATGCCGATCTGCAGCTGTTCAATCGGTGTGCCGATGCCATCGTCAACAGCACCCTCGATCACCTGAGTTGGCTGCAACTGCCCGCGAAGGCGGTGACGATCGACCAGCTGCTGGCCGCCGAAGTCGGCATGCAACACAGTGTCGAGGCGGCGCTGCTGGAATGGGATGTCGAGCGGCTGTACCGCGCCATCGATGACCGCCGACCGCAAACCCAGGGCGGCAAACGCGACGGTCCGCGCGCGGCCAGTGTGCGCGCCTTGGGTGGACAAGATCAAGCCGACCTGAAGCCCGGCACCGACGTGCTGGAGGCGCCCGAAGAAGGCGCCGACCAGGCCCGCGAGTGGAGCGAGCGGATCGCACGTGCCCATGCGAACGACGGCGAGTTCTCGATGCTGCGCACGCTGATCGCCGACCTGCCGACCACGCACACGCCGTGGGAGCAGGTGCTGCGCACGCAACTGGCGCGCAGCCTGGCGCCCAAGCGTGACATCTCCTGGTCGCGGCCCTCGCGCTCTTACCTGGCGAACCAGGGGCGCGCCGGAGTAAATCGGCGCATGCCCTGGGAACCCGGCTTCAGCTCATCGAAGTCGGTGCCGCGGCTGGTGGTGATCGTTGATGTATCGGGCTCGGTCGACGACGCGCTGATGCAGCGCTTCGCGGGCGAGGTCGAGGCGATCGTGCGTCGACTCGAGGCAGGCCTGGTGCTGGTGATCGGTGATGAGCAGGTTCGCGAGGTCATCCGCTACGAGCCGGGTCGCTCGGCGCGTGGCCGCAGCGGCCTGCACGACATCGCGTTTCACGGCGGTGGCGGTACCGACTTCACACCGCTGCTTGAAGAGGCCGACACGCACCACCCGGACATCGGCGTCGTGCTGACCGACCTCGACGGCCCGGCTCGACACCGTCCGCGCTGGCCGGTGATCTGGGCCGTGCCTGAAGCGAACGCGTCGGCGGTGGCGCCGTTCGGGCGCAAGCTGGTGTTGCGCTGAGCTGCGGCTCAGCCCGGTGCGTGCAGCGACCGACGTTCCACGGTGACCCAGCCCTGCTGTCGAGGACCTGATGGTCCACGGCGCACCAGCACTGGCGCGTGTACCAGCGCGATGCTGAGCCACACCGCAACGCTGAAGTACAGCGACATCCAGACCACCTCGCTCTGCCAGTCGACCCAGCGGTGCGACACCACCCAGCGCTGCGACACATCAGCCAGCCCCTGTGCCAGATCGAGGTAAACGCGGCCGCTGGCCTCGTCAGCCAGCCAACGCGACCAGTACATGGGCACATCGACCAGGAACATGAACGCGACGTACGTGATGCCCATCGCACACCACACCGCCAGCAAGCGGCGCGCCGCCGCATCACACACCGGCCAGATCGCGACCAGGCTGGTGACCAGCAGCGCGGCACTCAGGCCCCAGATCGATTCCTCGGCCACGTGGCCGATGTTGGAGGTGGTGAGCACCGAATACCAGGAGCAGGTTTCCGCGATCGCGATCAGCGGAACCACCACGGACGACACGGTCTTGCCGGCGTGGCTACCGGTCGCGCGCGAGATCTCGCGCAGCATCAGCGCCCACTGCGCGACGAAGCACAGCTCGGCCACCGTCGCGACCGAACGCCCGACCGCCACGCTGGACAGCCAGGAGTCGACGATCACCATCCGCTGCACGTCGTAGACCGGCATGAACGATCGGAAGGCGCAGCCGAGCACGTAGCCGGCCGACAGCAGCAATTGCTGGCGGCGGGTGGCATAGACCTCGGCCGACAACACGCCCTGTCGCCGTCCGAGCACCCGGGCCGACGCCAGCCAGCCGGCAACATTCAGCACGCTGACCGTGCACAGGAAAAACCACCAGGAGGAGATGCCGTCTGTCATCACGCTGTCATTGAGCCATGGCAAAGAACAGTCAGCAATCGGTAGGGTCACCGAGGCCAGCAGCGATCGCTGGCATGTTCCGTTCGGATCAATCCTTTCGGACTATTTCAACAAGGCCAGCACGCGCTTGAAACGTCGATTCGTGCTGCTGCGCAGCCACTCGAAAGCGACCATCTCGACGCTGACGATGTCGGCGCCGGCACGGCGCAGGCGTTGCATCGCGAGTTCGTGGTTTTCCGGCGTTCGGGAACCACAGGCCTGCGCGATCACCGACACCTTCAGATCCGCCTGCAGCAGACCCAGCGCGGTCTGCAGCAGGCAGACATGGGCCTCACAGCCGGCGATGACGATTTCGCGTGGTGCTTTCGTCCCATCCAGCGGCAACAGGTCGAGCAGCCCTTCGGCGCAGGCATCGAAGTGCGTCTTCGACAGGGTCGCTTCGCAGCGCTGCCGGATCTCGTCCACGTTGGGCCCGAGCCCTTTCGGGTGCTGCTCGGTGCCGAACACCGGGATGCCGAGTTCGCGAGCGACTTCGGCCATGCGCACCGCCTGTGCCAACACCTCGGCGCCGCCGTGGATCGCAGGTATCAGGCGCTGCTGGTAGTCAACGAGCACCAGCAGCGAGGTGGCGGGATCGATCAGTCTCATCGCACGGCCCTGCGAGGCAAAGAGGTCCTCGGTGCAGGGGCGCACGCTCGCGCGATCAGCGCATCGAGGTAGCGGTCGAACAGCGTCTGCGACTGCTGACGGAACATGCGGATGCGGCCGGTGTGGCTGAGCAGCAGCAGGCCCACGGTGTGCGCGAACAGCGCGGTCACTTCGGCCTGCGCCTCGTCGGTGCCGAGGCCGAGCACGGCGAGTGCCTGCTGCGTCGGGGCCAGCGCATCGCGCAAGCGGGCGTTGAGCTGCTCGTTCAGGACTGGCGTCAGACCGCGCGGCTGCATGCCGTGGAACAGGTAGAAGCCGAGGTCGAGGTCACGCGGGCTCTCGCGGTAAAACTCGAAGAACGCAGTCGCCTTGGCCCGCAACGTGCGCTGCGCCAGGCGCAACCGTGCAGCCTTGCCGTGGCCCGATGCCGGTCGGCGTCCGGGCGCCGGTCCGGCCGCGGCGACAAAGGCATTGAGCCGCTCGAGGGACTCGCCCAGCAACGCGCCGTAAACTTCTTCCTTGCTCGAGAAGTAGCTGTAAATCGCGCCGGGCGTATAGCCGGCGCGCTTGGCGATTTCGCGCAGGCTGGCACCTTCGAGGCCGAGTTCGAGAAAAGCCGACCGGGCCGCCACCAGCACAAGCTCGCGACGCACGTCGGTCACGGCACGCTGGCGTGCGATACGGGCATCGTTGGCGGCTGGAGCGTTCGGCGGCGCCTGTGCGAGCAGGGCCTTGCTGATTCGGGGCATGCCGAAATTCTACATTGCATCAATGAATTGAACAGTGTTCAAATAGCGCCATGTCGACATCAAGCCGATCCCGATGAGCGCCTCCCTGCCCGATTCGATCACCGCCGCTGAGGGCGCGCCACCGGTGTCGGCTGCGCACCTGATGACTGCCGCCGATTACCGCGAGTCGCTGCGCCGCTATCGCCCCGTGGTCTACGTCGACGGCCAGCTGATCGATTCGGTTGCCGATGCGCCCAACTTGCAGCCGGGTGTCAACGCGCTGGGCGTGACCTACGACTTCGCTCATCGGCCGGAGATGGCGCCACTGATGACGGCGGTGCAGAGCATCAGCGGCAAGCGGGTCAACCGCATGCTGCACATCAACGAGTCGGCCGGCGACCTGCTGAACAAGCTTGAAGCGGTGCGGCTGCTCTGCCAGGAAACCGGCTGCGCGCAGCGCTACCTGGCGCATGACGCGCTCAATGCGATTGGCCAGGTCAGCGCCCGCATCGACGATGCCCACGGCAGCACCGAACACCGCGCCCGCTTCGGTGCTTATCTGCAGCGCGTGCAGGACGAAGACCTGTCGCTCGGCATCGCGATGACGGATGCCAAGGGCGATCGCTCGCGCAAGCCGCACCAGCAGGCGAACCCCGACACCTACGTCCACATTGTTGAGCGCAACGCGCAAGGCATCGTGATCTCGGGCACCAAGGCCATCGTCACTGGCGCGCCCTACATGCATGAGTTCCTGGTGATGCCGGGGCGCAACATGGGTGTGGAAGACGCGGCCTTTGCCGTCTGCTGCGCGGTGCCGGTCGATGCGAAAGGCATCACCATCGTGGCGCGGCCTGCGGGCCGACCCGGAGACAAAGTCGAGCATGGCGCGCCGCTGTTCTCGCGCCGCTACGGCCAATCGACTGGGGTTGTCATCTTCGACCAGGTGTTCGTGCCGTGGGAGCGGGTGTTCTTTGCCGACGAGTGGGAGCACTCCGGCACGCTGACCTACCACTACGCGACCCACCACCGCCACAGCTGCATCGCTGCGCGCGCCGGTTTCGGCGACCTGCTGATAGGTGCCGGCGCCTTGATGTGCGAGGCCAACGGCTTCGACCCCGGTGAGACGAGCAGCCTGCGCGAGCCGATGGTCGAGCTGATCAAGATCACCGAAGGCTTCTTCGCCTGCGGCGTGGCCGCCAGCGTCTATGGCACACGCGATGAGTACAGCGGCGGCTTCATGCCCGAGCCGGTGTTCAGCAACATCGGCAAGCTGTTGCTTGCTACACAAATTTACGACATGCACCGGCTGGCGCATGAAGTATCCGGTGGCTTGATCGTCGCCCTGCCCGGCCCCGATGAAGACCACAACCCCGCCACCGCTGCGACGCTGGCGGAGGTGCTGCGCGCCAACCCGGCCGTGCCATACGACAAGCGCATCGAGGTGGCGCGCTTCGTCGAAGACCTGACCGCGTCCTACCAGGGTGGCTGGTACTCGGTGATCAGCCTGCACGGCGGCGGATCGCCAGCTGCGATGAAACAGGAAATCTGGCGCCACTACCCGGTGGGCAGCAAGGTCGAGTTGGTCGAGCGGCTGCTGGACCGCGGTGTTTTGACGCCAGAGCGGCACGACGCAACGCGGGCCATCACTCAGAATCGTCAGCCCGGCCGCTGCTGCGACGCTGGCTGCACCGCGCCGGGTCAGGCCGTGATGGTGCCGCTGCCCGCCTTGCCTAACTCGAAAGCATCTTGATGAGTCACCTTTTTTCACCGTGGCAGCTGGATGCGCTGCGCCTGCCCAACCGCATCGTCATCGCGCCGATGTGTCAGTACTCGGCCGTTGATGGCACGCCGGGCGACTGGCACATGATCCACCTGGGCCACCTGGCGCTGTCGGGCGCCGGGCTGCTGATCTTGGAGGCCACCGCAGTGTCGCCCGAGGGCCGCATCTCACCGCAGGACCTGGGGCTGTATTCCGACGCCAACGAGGCTGGCCTGGCCCGTGTGCTGGCCGCGATTCGCACCCATTCGCCGATTGCGGTGGCGATGCAGATCGCGCATGCGGGCCGCAAGGCTTCGAGCCGCGCGCCCTGGGAAGGCGGCACACAGATCCGGCCTGATGAGCCGGGCGGGTGGCAGACATTGTCGGCATCGAACTTGCCGCATTCAGCCAGCGAAGTGCCACCGCTGGCGCTCGACCGCGCCGGGCTTGTGAAGGTGCGCGACGACTTTGTCGCGACCGCCCGTCGTGGCGCACGGCTGGGCCTCGACGGCCTCGAGATCCACATGGCACACGGCTACTTGTTGCACCAGTTTCTGTCGCCGATTGCGAACCAGCGCACCGACGACTACGGCGGCAGCCTGGAAAACCGGATGCGCTTTCCGCTCGAGGTGTTCGACGCGGTGCGCGCTGTGTTCCCCGCTGACAAACCGGTGTGGGCGCGCATCTCGGCCACCGACTGGGTGCCCGGGGGCTGGGACATCGATGGCACGCTGGCCTTGTCGCAGGCGCTGAAGGTCCGTGGCTGCGCCGCCATCCATGTGACCACCGGCGGCCTGTCGCCAGCGCAGGCGATCAAGCTGGGCCCCGGTTACCAGGTGCCGTATGCACAGCGCGTCAAGGCCGATGTCGGCCTGCCCACGATGGCCGTCGGCCTGATCACCGAAGCCCAGCAAGCCGAAGCCATCATTGCCAACGGCGAAGCCGATGCGGTGTCGCTGGCCCGCGCCATGCTTTACGACCCTCGCTGGCCCTGGCATGCCGCCGCCGAGTTGGGCACCAAGGTGTCTGCGCCACCACAGTACTGGCGCTCGCAGCCGCGCGAATTCAAGGATCTGTTCGAAGCTGCGAGTTTCGGCCAGCGTTAGCTCGCCGGTCGCTCGGCCGCGCGGTCAACTCAGCACGAACGGGTTGGCGATGCCGGGCCGCGGGTTGATGAACACGCTCTTCGATTCCAGGTACTCGTAGATCGCTCGGATGCCGTTTTCGCGACCCAGGCCCGAGGCCTTGACGCCGCCGAACGGCGCCATGTAGCTGACCACGCGGTACGCGTTGACCCATACCGTGCCCGCCTTCAGGCGCTTGGGCAGCGTCATCGCGCGCTCGAGGTCGCGCGTCCACACGCCGGCGGCGAGGCCGTAGGGCGTGTCGTTGGCGATGGCCACCGCCTCGTCTTCGGTGTCGAACGGGATCACCACCAGCAACGGGCCGAAGACCTCTTCCTGCGCAATGCGCATCGCGTTGTTCACGCCAGTGAAGATCGTCGGCTCGACGAACAGGCCCTTCTCGCAGCCGGGGCGCTTCGACCGCTCACCCCCGAGCACGCAGGTCGCGCCTTCGGAGCGGGCCACGTCGATGTAGTGCAGCACCTTGGCCAGCTGCGGCGGCGTTGACACCGGGCCGACGTTGGTGCCCGTGTCAAGCGGGTCACCGAGCCTCGCGGTCTTCATGAACTCGACCAGCCGCGTCACGACCTCGTCGTGAATCTCGCGCTGCACCAGCAGCCGCGAGCCGGCCATGCAGGTCTGGCCGGTGGCGGCGAAGATGCCGGACACGATGCCCTTGACCGCGTCCTCGAGTGCCGCATCGGCGAACACGATGTTGGCCGACTTGCCGCCCAGTTCGAGCGACACCCGTTTGAAATCGACGGCTGCGTTCAGGTACACCCGGCGCCCGCCTTCCTCACTGCCGGTGAACGCCACCTTCGCGACCAGCGGGTGCTTCACCAGCGGTTCGCCGACGTCGAGGCCGAAGCCGGTGACGACGTTGAACACCCCGGGCGGGAAGCCAGCCTGCGCGACCAGCTCGGCGAAGTAAACCGTCGATGCCGACGAGAACTCCGACGGCTTGACGACGATGGTGTTGCCCGCCGCCAGCGCAGGCGCGATCTTCCAGGCGGCCAGCAGCAGCGGCGAATTCCACGGCGCGATGGCCGCGACGACGCCGAGCGGCTCATAGGTGATGTAATGAAACAGGCCGGGCTTGTCGATCGGCGTCACCGCGCCCTCGACCTTGTCGGCCAGGCCACCGTAGTAATAGAACCATTGCGGCAGGTATTTCATCTGCCCCAGCATCTCGGCCTTCAGCTTGCCGTTGTCGCGCACTTCCAGATCGGCCAGTCGCTCGGCGTTCTCGGCAATGAGGTCGCCGAGCCGGTGCAGCAACAGGCCACGCGCACTGGCCGACAACCGTGGCCATGGGCCATCTTCAAAAGCGCGGTGGGCAGCCTTCACGGCCAGGTCGATATCGCGTGCATCAGCCTTCGGAAACTGTGCCCAGGTCTCGCCAGTGGCGGGGTTCATGCTGTCGAACCACACCCCGCCGGCGGCTTCGACCGGCTCGCCGCCGATGTGCATTTGAAAACGTTCCACGTGTGTTCCTTTTTTCAGTTCGTTCGTCAATCCGCGCATGAGCCGGCACAAGCCTGCGTTGCCCTGCTGATTGTTCAACATGAACGCGCCATCGGCATCAGGGTGTGGCAGCGCCGCTAGACTGGTAAACACAGACCATCTCGCGCCCATGACACATCCTTCGCCCACAACATCGCCTGCAGCGCCCGCGCCGCTGCGCATCCACGAGGTGTGCGTGCGCGACGGGTTTCAGATCGAGCCGGTATTCGTGCCCACCGAGCGCAAGATCGAGCTGGTCAATGCGCTGAGCCGCAGCGGCGTTGCAAAGATCGAGGTCACCTCGTTCTCGTCGCCGAAGGCCATCCCGGCGCTGGCCGACGCCGAAGCCGTGATGCGCGGTATCGACCGCGTTCCTGGCGTCGAGTACGCGGCGCTGGTGCCCAATGTGCGCGGCGCACAGCGGGCGCTGGACTGCGCTGTTGACGAGTTGAATCTGGTGATGTCGGCCAGCGCCTCGCACAGCCTGGCCAATCTGCGCATGAGCCGCGAACAGTCGCTCGCCCAGTTCGCCGACATCGTCACCGCAGCGGCAGGCCAGGCTGCCATCAACGCATCGCTGTCCACTGCGTTCGGCTGCCCGTTCGACGGCGACGTGCCACAGGGCGAGGTGCTGGGTTGGGTGGCTCGCCTGGTCGACCTGGGCATCACCCGCATGGCCTTGTGCGACACCACCGGCATGGCCAACCCGGCGCAGGTGCAGCGGCTGTTCCGCGCGGTCACCGAGCGTTGGCCCGAGGTGACGTTCACAGCGCACTTCCACGACACCCGGGCCATGGGGCTGGCCAATGCGCTGGCGGCGCTCGAGGTTGGCATCACCCACTTCGATGCATCGCTCGGCGGTCTGGGAGGCTGCCCATTCGCGCCTGGCGCCAGCGGCAATGTCTGCACCGAAGACATGGTGCACATGTTCGAGGCCATGGGTCGGCACACCGGCGTCGATCTGGAGCGGCTGCTGACCTTGGCGCGGCAGCTTCCCGACATCGTCGGACATCCGGTGCCGGGCCAGGTGATGAAAGCCGGCCCGGCGACGCGGCGTTACCCGCTGCCGGGCTAGATCTTTACCGCCAGCGAGGAGCGGGCCGCGTGGTTCAGGTCCCCAGGATGGCCCGGATGCTGGCCGCGGACGTGCGCACATTGATCGGCTTGGACAGATAGCCGTCGCAACCCGCAGCGCGCATCTTTACCTCGTCGCCCCGCATCGCAAAGGCAGTGAACGCCACGATGGCGATGTGTCGCCGCTGCGGATCGCCCTTCAGGCGCCGGGTCAGATCGATCCCGTCCATGCCCGGCATCTGGATGTCCATCAGGATCAGCTCCGGCTGGAAGCTGTCGATGCGCAGCAGCGCCTCGCCGGCATCGCAGGCCGAATCGACGCTGAAGCCGTCATGGTCAAGCACATACCTGACCAATTCGACGTTCATGGCGTTGTCATCGACAACCAGTCCCGAGTCAATGCGGTGTGGCGATGGGCCGTGTCGACCGTCAGATACGAGGGTAGGCGATCTTCACGTTGGAATACCTGTCACAGGAATTGCTGGCTCGCTTCGTCCTGCGACCAGCCCGTCACTTGTTCCGCGACGGCGTTCATCCGGGTGACCCGACCCTCACGGTCGGTGGCAATGAAGCCCGCACCGATGCTCGCCAGCGTGACGGCCAGACCGTGCTGGATCTCGGTCAACTGCTCTTCGGCGCTGCGCCGCTTCTTGACCTCGGCTTCAAGCAAAGCGATCACCGCGTTGAGCTGGTTGACCGAAGGAATCTTCAGTGCCTTCGGGATCAAGAGCCACAGCGCCAGTGCCGTGACCAGCGCCACGGGAATGGAAGTGCGCCAGCGCAATGATCGCGTCAGCCCCCACCATCGTCCACAGCACGCCGGGCGACCAGGTGAAGCAGTACCCATGAGGCAAGAAGCCCGCTCGGCCAAAGAACGACGTCAGAAAGTCCATGACCGATCCTTCAGTTCGCCACGCCACGTGCCTTGAAGCGATGTGCCGCAAGCGGACTTGTCAGCGTGCGGTCACCCCATGACACAAACAATTTTTAACACACGCTGCTCAGGGCGGCCGCAGTGCTCAGACGCCGTGATCTTTCAGCCAGTCATGCGCCAGCTTGGCCGCGTAGACGGCCGCGGTCTTGTCATAGCTCGGACGGTAATCGGCATTGAAGCCGTGGTCGACGTTCGGGAAGACGACGATTTCTGAACCGCTGCCAGAGCCGCGCAGGCCTGCGGTCATCTTGTCGACGGTCTCGGTTTTCACAAACGCATCGATCCCCGCGTACAAGCCCAGCACCGGCACCTTCAACTCGCTGGCGAGATCGATCGGGTCCTGGGGCTTGATGTCCGACTTCATCCCTTCGAGCAGGCCGTAGTAGGCCACCGCCGCCTTCAGCTTCGGGTTGTGCTTCGCGTAGACCCAGGCAGCGCGGCCGCCCCAGCAGAAGCCCACCAGCCCCAGCCGGTCGGCGTTGGCGTGGCCGCTGGCCCGGGCAAAGGCCACTGTGGCGTCGAGGTCGGCATTGACCTGCGCATCGGGCACCTTGGCGACCACTGTCGACAGGATCTGGCCGATGTCGGTCATCTTCGACACATCGCCCTGGCGCGCAAACAACTCGGGCGCGATCGCGCAATAACCGAGTTTAGCGTACCGGCGGCAGACGTCCTTGATGTGCTCATGCACGCCGAAGATTTCCTGCACCACCAGCACCACCGGGTGCTTGCCTGGCTTGGATGGCATCGCGCGGTAGGCCGGAAACTGGCCATCGGCGACGGGGATGCTGACCTCACCGGCGATCAGCCCTTTCGAATCGGTGGCGATCACCTCGGCCATCACCGGGTTCGACGCCACCGCGAAGCCCGAGGCCAGCGAGGTCATCACGAAGGCGCGGCGCGACAGGCCGTCAGGCAACGTCGGCTCGTCGGCCCGCAGCGGGTTCTGAAAATCGATCGGCTTCAAGCCGTAGTCCATCACGTTCATGGGAAGTCCTGTGTTGCATGCGGGTTGGAAAACCCGTGATTCTTGCGCAAGGCGCAAGAGTGACGCACCGACCTTACAACACCACACGCGCCAGCAGACCGCCCTCGAACCATTGCTGCATGAAGCCGCCGATCAGCATCGACACCTCGACTTCGGTGTGGCCAGCACCTGTGGCGCTGGCCTCGGCGTGCGCACACGCCTGCGCAAACGACGAGCCGCTCTGCATCGCGCGCAGCAGCGCCGCTTCGACCGGGTGCAGCGAACGGAAATGCGGCTGCAGCCCCTTGCGCCAGATCAGCCAGTCGACCTCGATCGGCGAGGCTTCTAGCGCAGGTGGCGCCTCGTCGTCATCGAGCGCCTGCCACACGGCCACGGTGTTGTGACGGAAAACCAGCAACTCGGCGGTTGGCACCGGCACCAGCCTGAGCGTGGCCCAGGCGTCGGGGGGCAGTTCACCCAATGTGCTGGCCTGAAGCGGGACTGCATCAGGACCATCAAAGGCCTTGCGCAGCGCCCAGTCGAGGCACGCGATCTCGGCATGGGCCGGCTGCTCGGTGTGGTGGGTCGCCAGGTGCGCGTCGAAATCGTCGCCGTACCAGCGCAGGCTGCGGGTGGTCGGCGGATGGGCGGCGATGTAGCCGAGAGCGGCTGTCTCGAATGCTGATTCGCCCATCACGGCCTGGGTCTTCTGGTACGCATCGATCAGCGTGTCGAGCAGCCGCGCCCGATAGGCGTGGGTGTAAATGCCCAGGCCCAGGCTCTGCCGTGCGGCCGTGCCAGTGATCAGCGCAGTCGCGTCACCGTCGGCCAGCATGTGCTGCTGGAACTGCAGCTGCATCGATAACACCGACAGGCTCAAGCGAGGCTCCCGGCCCGCTCGCGCTGCGGCGTCGGCATGGCTTTGGCGGCGATAGAACGCGCATGGTCCAGTTCGGCGACCAGTTCGGCCAGCGGTGGAATGTGGTCGTCGCGTTCGATCATCGTCGCCACGGGGCCGACCAGCGCCAGTGCTTCGGCATACAGCGCCCACACCGGCTCGGCCACCGGGTGGTCATGGGTGTCGATGATGTGGTCGCCATGGTCGGTGTGGCCGGCCAGGTGGATCTGCTGCACCCGATCGGCCGGGATGCCGTGCAGGAAGGCGCGTGGGTCGAAGCCGTGGTTGACGCTGCTGACGTAGATGTTGTTCACATCGAGCAGCAAGCGGCAGCCGGTGCGCTGGCAGACCTCGCGGATGAACTCCCACTCGGTCATCTCCGAGGCGCGAAAGCTCACATAGCTGGACACGTTCTCGAGCACCAGCGGCCGCTGCAGCACCTCTTGCGCGATCTGCACATTGCGCACGACGACGTCGAGTGCGGCTTCGGTGTAGGGCAGCGGGTACAGGTCATGCAGCACGCGGCGGTGCACGCCGGTCCAGCACAGGTGATCGGAAATCCACAGCGGCTCGACCCGGCGCGCCAGCGCCGCCAGGGCAGCGAGGTAGGCGCGATCAGGTCCGTCGGCGGCACCGATGGACAGCGCCACGCCATGCATCACCACCGGGTAGTTGGCGCGGATGCCGTCCAGCATCAGCAGCGGTTTGCCGCCGGGAACCAGGTAGTTGTCGGACAGGATTTCGAGCCAGTCGACACGCTGCGGCGCGTCAAGAAAATCAGCGTAATGCTGGGTGCGCAGCCCCAGCCCGAAACCGGGATTTGAAGCCCGGGGCTGCGCGTGTGTCATGACGTCAACGGACAATCACTGGTCGCCGATCGTGCCACCGGCCTTCAGGCATTCGCCCGCTGGCATGGCCTTGAAGCCGTGGCCCTTGCAGGCATTTTGCGTCTTGCAGGCGTGCTCGGTGGTCTTGCAATCGGCGTTGCCCTTGCAACTGTGAACACCGTAGCAGTGCACCTTGTCGCTGGCCGTGATGATCTTGCCCGAGGCGCCCAACGGCGCATCGGCCGCAAAAGCACTGGCAGACAGGGCCAGGGCGGCAGCGGCGGAAGCAATCTGGAAACCTTTGGAAGCAGTGAACATGGGAATCTCCTGTGTGGGGTCAAAAACGCGCCGGCAGACATTGCAGGCAGTGAGTGGCTGGGGGCGGGACCGCTTCCCATGCACCCGCTTGTGTCGCCTTGGGTTGCGAGCTCCTTACACCATGCGCCGATCGAATGACGCGGACGAGCCAAACAAACGTTCGCGCAGCCACGGCCACAGCACCTGATCGACCGACCAGCGGCCCGGCCCCCACAGCAGCAGCGCTGCCAGCACGCTGCCCCAGAAGATGTGCTGCTGCAAGGCCGGGATCGGCATGGCTTCGACGCTGATGACCGCCACCACGTTGAGGATGGACAAACCCGCTGCCGCGAAGCGACCGCCCAGGCCGAGCAGGATCAGCGCCGGCAGCGCCAGCTCGGCGCTGGTGCCGAGCGCGGCAGCGATGTGCGGGCTGAGCAGTGGCACGTGGTACTCATCGGTGAACAGCGCGACGGTGGTTCCCCAATCGGCGATCTTGGTCAGGCCGGAGCGAAAGAACACGCCGGCAATGAACCAGCGCGCCAGCAGTTGCGCGGCGGGCTGAAGCGCATTGAGCCCGCGGACGGCTAACTCGGCCAGCGTCCACAGTCGAAACAGCGGGGACGTCGGGGGCGGTGTGTTCATTGATGCGGCTCCAGATTGACTGCACTCAGTCGCCGGCGACCATGATTCCTTTCAACCAACCGGCGCCCAGCGCGGCGGTGAGCCAGGCTGCCAGATCGAACGGGCCGACCTCAGACGCATCGGACACCGCATCGAGCGCTGCGGCCAGCGAGTCACCGGCGAGCAGGCGCTGCGTCCACTTCATGGTGGCGGTATCGATGCGGTGCACCTGCGCGCGCCAGCCTGATCGGCACACCAGGGCCGACTCAGCGACACCCGCCTGCAAGGCATCGCGCGCAGCGGCCAGCGCATCGGGCGTTGCGCTCTCGCGATGGGCCTGGTGAATCGCCACCACTGGCCAGCGCGATGTCAGCACCGACAGCCCTGGGCGCAATTGAAGGTAGAGCAGCTGAGGATCGGTGTCGCCGAGACGGGCGATCGAGGTGGCATCGAGCTGAACGTCGACCGCGTGCTCGCAGAGATGCACAGCCCAATCGAGCCGGGCGCAGTCACCGAAGTAAGGCCAGTCGGCGAGCGCGGGATGAGCCTCCAAGCACTCAGCCAACGATTCGCCCCACTGCGCAAGGTCCCCATGCACCGGTGGCCGCTGCAGCCACAGCGCGCGCGCCAGCGGTTGGAAATCATCGGCACCGATCAAGGCACACACTGTGGGGTAAGCTGCCTCCAGGGCCCGCACAGCGTTGGCGGCACCGTTGGCACGGTAGGCCTGCAGGCCGCGGGCCACGGTGACCGGGTTGTCGCGACACCAGCCTTCGAGCGCACCCGCTGCGCTGGCGTTGGGCTGCCACAACGCAGCCACCACTGCCTGCTGGCGTGCGGCTTCGCGTGCGATGCCGGTGTCGTCGCTCATCGAGGCAGTCTCGTCAGCCGATCGGTGGCCTGCTGCGCCTCGGCCAGCAGCACCGCGAGCGATGGCACCTGGGTGTCCCACTCGATGAGTGTGGGCACCGCGCCGAAGCGTTGCAAAGCGTGCTCGTACAACGCCCACACACCGGGCCGCACGACGCTGCCATGGTCATCGATGACGATGTCCGGCATCTCGCAATAGCCAGCCAGATGGATCTCGCCGACGATGCCTTGCGGCAGCGCATCGATGAACGCCCGTCCGTGTGCCGCGGGATCGGGCACGCGCTCGTTCAGCGCATTGACCATCAGGTTGTTGACATCTAGCAGCAGCCCGCAACCACTGCGCTGGCACAGCAGGGTCAGAAACTCGGTCTCTGCCAGCGTGCTGTCCTGGAACGACAAATAGGCCGACAAGTTCTCGACCAGCAAGGGGCGCCGCAAGCGGTCCTGCACCCGGCCGACGTTGTCGACGAGGATTGTCAATGACGCCTCGTTGTAGGCGATCGGCAACAGGTCGCTGGCATGCAGCACCGGCCCGCTCGGTCGTGCTGGTGCACGGGCGAAACAGGCATGGTCCGACACGCGCACAGGGTCGATGCGCTGCACCAGCCGCTCGAGGCGATCGAGGTGCCAGGCATCGACGCCGACCGCTGAGCCCAGCGCCAGCCCCACGCCGTGCAAGCTGACCGGGTAGTGCGAACGTGCCGCAGCGAGCACCGCCAACGCAGCACCTCCGTCGGCGTAGAAGTTCTCGGAGTGAACCTCGACGAAGCCGACGGCGGGCTGTTCTTGCGCGACCTGCTCGTAATGCGGCTGCCGCAGACCGATCCCCGCAATGCAGGGCGACGCTGCGGGTGCGGCCATGGCGGCGACAGGCTTACTTCTTCAGCGCCTTTTTCGCTTCATCGGCGGTCTTGCCACCAAGCGAGGTGCAGGT
>JANXTP010000083.1 GCA_025352345.1 Burkholderiales bacterium
CTTCGGCGGCGCGCCAACATTGGGCGATGTGTACCTCGTGCCGCAGATCGAAAGCGCGCGTCGATTTGAGCTCGACATGGGACGCTGGCCAAGTTTGCTAGGGGTCGACGACGCTTGCGGCCGCCTTGAGACGTTTCGTAAGGCAGCGCCTTCTCGACAGCCCGACAGCGCGACGCGGCCGCCGAGTTGAGAACTCCGCCTCGACGTGATGAACTGAACGCGGGGTTCTCAGCTGATCTGTCGAATCGAGCTCGCCGATAGCATCATGTTCAACTCCGAATTGCAGGGGCGTTGAGACTTGCACGACCGGGTGCGCAGTCCGAGATCCACGAGGCATCGGACGATGGCATAGGAGCGAAGACGTGAAGGCAGTCCAGGCGGGAAGGCATCGAGCAGTCGTTCAACATCGGCGCGCGACAGCGTCTGGGGAAGTGGCGCGAAACGCCAGCATGCGGGCGAGGCGATGAGTGGCAACAGGTGCTCCACACGATCACCTTCGAACGCGCGCAAGCGCAGATAGCTGCGCAGGGCCGTTGCCATCGATCCAGCGCTCGCCGGGCATATTCGCGTCAGTTCCTGGGCGATGAAGTGCCGAAGTTCGCCAGCGGTCGGCATGGCCGACGCCGTCTGGTTCAGCATCGAACGAACGACGCTCAGCCGACGAATGCGCGTGTTCTCGGCCAGGCCCTTGGCCTGCAGCATGTGTTCATCGAACCGGCGCAGTTCAACTTCAATGGGATCGAAGCGATGGTCGTCAGACTCGATACCGGCGTCGGCCAGAACGGCCTGCAGCTGTCGCAGTGCTGCCCTGATCTGATGACGGCAGCGCTGCACTGGGTACCGGCAGGCGCACTGCGGCAGATGCTCATCCAGGAAGCGATCGGCTTCGCGGCGAAGATGGCCAAGATCAAACCGGCGCCGTCGCGACCAACGTGCGAAGTGTGCGACACCGCAAAGGTACATGCGCACCGTTCCGGGGGCGTAGCACCGCTCGACCAAGTGGCACCAATAGACCGGCACGTACGGTGCCAGGGCGCTGGCGCGCAGCCAAGCTGCCGGCACCGGGTGAATGGAATCGAACGCATCCATGACGATCTCCTGAAGTGGGGTTGCCACCGCAGGAGATACCCGTTTTTATGTGAAGTCCAGAACCGCGCCGACTCGCCACAAGCCCCGTCTTCAGCGCCGGTCCGCTCAGCCCGCTTGCGCGACTTCGTATAAGAGGAATGTTCGCATTATTGCGTCCCATGGCCCATGGGCGCACGAGATTCTCGAGGTGGTTGTTGTCCACCGGCACGTTGCCGTCGAACAGATTGCGCGTCAGCGCGGACCAGTGCCTGAGGCTGTAGTCGATGGCCTTGGCTGTCGCGCTGCCGTCCGGCACACGCCTTCGCTCGAACGCCAACCAGGTGTGCAGTTCCTCCCACAGTGGTCGGGTCGCGCTGCCTCGCATCACCAAGCGCTCGTCACTCGTGCGTTGCGCGAGCTCGCGCTCGACCCGGTAGATCGCAGCGATGTGCCTGAGCGCTTCGGGCGCGACCGCGTTCGTCGCTCCATCGAGCAGCAACTCGTCGAACTTGCGCCGTGCATGCGCCAGGCAACCCGCAGCGATGCGGTCGGGTCGCAACGCCGCTGGTGACCGCGGCCGACTGAGCGCCGCCGCACCGCTCGGCCGCGACAACCCAGCGGCGCGCCAGATTTGCATTGATGCCATGAGCCAGCGCCACCGCCGCCATCGACACACCCGCCGGCTTGCAGGCCGCGACAACCTGCGCCTTGAACTCTTCGCTGTGAATGCGTCGGCGCCGACGGCCCATCGCGACGCCCGCTTTGTCCGGAATAGTGTTCACGTGTCCACCAAGAAAACTTAAGTGGACACGAGCCTCCTACGAAGTCCGATGACTATCAAGGTGCCGCGGCCAGCCGCTTACCTCACTGCGATCACCGGTGTGTCGGGCTCCGGGAAATCCAGCCTCGTGACCCGAGCCTTGGTGGAACTGGTTGAGGACCACCTTGGCGCCGAAGCGCCCGCCCCGGATGAGGCGCTCGATGCCGATCTCGCGGGTGACCTGCCTCGGACACGAGGCCGCATCTTCGCCGGAGCCGAAGCGATCAAGCGGTTGGTCCGGGTCGATCAGAAGCCGATCGGACGAACGCTGCGATCCAACCCCGCCACCTACACCGGCCCTATTCGACCATGTGCAAACAGCGCCGCCACCCCTGTCTTTTGGCCGCGCTTGCGCAGTGCGTCGACCAACCTTAGCCGAGTCTATAGGCGACCAACCTCGATCCGACTCTGTGTCGGCTCTCGCGCACCGGCGACAGCTCGCGAATTGCGACGGGTCGATCAGATTTTGGAACTGTTGCTATCCGCACGGGGCGACGACCAAGATTTTCTCATGGCCCCAAGCCATGTGCTTTGACTACTGCGCCGGCCGGCCCCTCTGAGGAACGATCAACTTCGATTCGACAACTGTCCAAGTGTTCCCACAGGTGTTCCCACCGGCTACAGGAAAGAAAAACGGGTTGCAACAAACCTGCTGCAACCCGTTGATTTTGTTGGCGGAGTGGACGGGACTCGAACCCGCGACCCCCGGCGTGACAGGCCGGTATTCTAACCAACTGAACTACCACTCCA
>JANXTP010000087.1 GCA_025352345.1 Burkholderiales bacterium
CCGAGGATGGTCTGGTAGCCATGCCCCAGCCACACGGTGAAGCGTTCGAACACCGCCGTGATACGGCCCAGCGTGCGGTCGTACAGACTGGTCGTCTCGCGCGGCGTGCCGGTGCGGTGCGCAGCCTGCGGGTCGTGCCAGATGCTGGAGAGCATCGGATCGAGCGTGAAGCTGACGAACATCGAGATCAGCACCGCGGCGACGATGGTCAGGCCGAACTCGTGGAAGAACTTGCCGACGATGCCGCCCATGAAGCCGATCGGCAGGAACACCGCGACGATGGACATCGTGGTCGCCATCACCGCGAGGCCGATCTCCTGCGTGCCGTCGAGCGCGGCCTGGTGGGCGGACTTGCCCATCTGCACATGGCGCACGATGTTTTCGCGCACGACGATCGCATCGTCGATCAGCAGTCCCACGCACAGGCTCAGCGCCATCATCGTGATGCTGTTGATGGTGAAGCCGAAGATGTACATGAAGCCGAAGGTGCCGATCAGCGCGATCGGCAGCGTCAGGCCGGTGATGACGGTGCTGCGCCAGGAATTGAGGAACAGGAAGACGATCAGCACGGTGAGCGCCGCGCCTTCGACCAAGGTCTCCTTGACGTTCGCGACCGCGACCCGGATCGAGCGCGAGTTGTCGCGGTTCACTTCAACGACGATGCCGGGCGGCGTGACCGATTGCGCGCCCGCCAGCGACTTGCGCAGGCCGTCGACCACCTCGATCGTGTTTTCGCCCTGCGACTTCAGCACCGACAGCAGCACCGTGCGCTGGCCGTTGTAGAGCGCGAGGCTTTCCACCTCCTGCGGGCCGTCGACCACATCGGCCACCTGCCACAGCTTGACCGGCGAGCCGCCGCTGACCGTGGCATTGCCGGTGCCCGGCGTGGCCGCACCGCGGCGGGCAACGACGATGTCGCGGAACTCTTCCGGGCGCTTCAAGCGGGCGTTGACCTGCACCACGCGCTCCTGCTCGACGGAGCGGATCGCGCCCATCGGCAGCTCCTGGTTTTCGCTGCGCACCGCGTTGATCACGTTGTCGACACTGACGCCCATCGCCTCCATCGCCGCCGGCTTCAGGTACAGGTTGATCTGTCGCGACACGCCGCCCACCACGTTGACCGAGCCGACACCGCGCACGTTCTCCAGCCGCTTCTGCAGCACCTGGGTGGCCCAGGTGGTCAGCTCCTGCGGGGTCTGTTTGCCCGTCGGCGACAGCACCGCAAGGTTGAAGATCGGGGTGCTGGCCGGGTCAAAGCGCGAAACGCGCGGCTCCTTGACCTCGTCGCGCAGGCTGGGCCGCAGCGCGGCCACTTTCTCGCGCACGTCCTCGGCCGCCTTGCGGCCATCGACGTTCAGGTTGAACTCGATGATGACGATCGAATTGCCTTCGTACGAGCGCGAGTAAAGCGAACTGATGCCGGCCACGGTGTTGACCGCTTCCTCGACCTTCTTCGTGACCTCGGTCTCGACAATCTCGGGCGAAGCGCCCGGGTAGTCGAACTGCACCACCACCGTCGGGAAATCGATGTTCGGGAACTGATCGACCGACAGCCGCTGGTAGCTGAACAACCCGAGCACGACGAAGGCCAGCATGACCATCGTGGCCATCACCGGGTTGCCGATCGAGACGCGGGTGAACCACATGTCAGCGCGCGGAGATGGATGCTGCGGCGGCTGGGTTGGAGCCGGTCGGGCCCGCCAAATGCACCCGCGTGCCATCACGCAGCGCGCCAGCCGAACCGCGCAGCAGCACCATGCCATCGGTGACACCGTTGGTCAGCTCGACCACCGACTCGACGCTGCCATCGATCGGCAATTCGCCTCGCTGACCGAGCGTGACCTTGCGCTGCTCGACATGGTCGCCGGCCACCGCCAGCACATACGGCTGCGCCTGATCGACACGCACTGCCGACAGCGGCACCGTCAGTGCGCTGCTGGTGCTCAGATCGATCGCCCCGGTCAAAAACAAGCCCTGGCGCAGACTGGGCCGCGGGTTCAGCCGCAGGTACACCAGCACCGCCCGCGTGCCGGCCTGCG
>JANXTP010000097.1 GCA_025352345.1 Burkholderiales bacterium
CAGGTCGCCGACCGACTCGACCAGGTGCACCGCGGGCTGGGCGAGATGCAGGGGCTGGCGAAGGACGTGGGCTCGCTGAACCGTGTACTCAATAACGTCAAATCACGCGGCGTCTTCGGCGAGGTGCAACTGGCCGGCCTGCTGGAGCAGGTGTTCACGCCCGAGCAATACGCCACCAACGTCGAGACGATTCCCGGCAGCGGCGCGCGGGTCGAGTTCGCGATCAAGCTGCCGGGCCGCCGCGACGACGGTCTGCCGCTCTGGCTGCCGATCGATGCGAAATTCCCGCGCGAGGACTACGAGCGCCTGCTCGATGCACAGGAGCGCGCTGACCGGCCCGAGGCCGACGCGGCCGGCAAGGCGATCGAGATGCGCTTGCGGGCCGAGGCGAAGACCATCCGCGAGAAGTACGTCGCGGCGCCGCACACCACCGAGTTCGCGATCCTGTTCGTGCCGACCGAGGGGCTGTATGCCGAAGCGCTGCGCAGGCCCGGTTTGATGGAGGCGCTGCAGCGCGAGCACCGCGTCATCCTGGCCGGCCCGACCACCTTGCTGGCCACGCTGAACAGCTTGCAGATGGGCTTTCGCACGCTGGCGCTTGAGAAGCGCTCGACCGAGGTGTGGGAGGTGCTGGGCGCGGTGAAGACCGAGTTCGGCAAGTTTGGCGAGGTACTCGCGAAAACGAAGAAGAAGCTCGACGAGGCCAGCAACACGATCGATCAGGCGCAGACGCGCACCAACGCGATGACGCGCAAGCTGAAGTCAGTCGAGGGCCTGTCCGAGCCGCGCACCCGCGCGCTGTTGCCTGGCGCAGAGGCGGATGCGCAATCCGATGGTG
This sequence comes from Burkholderiales bacterium, assembly GCA_025352345.1. Taxonomy (GTDB): domain Bacteria; phylum Pseudomonadota; class Gammaproteobacteria; order Burkholderiales; family Burkholderiaceae_C; genus PBB1. The sequence continues at coordinate 839 of JANXTP010000097.1, forward strand.
AAATCGACATCGTGTCGGCCGCGTTGCCGACGGTCCGCGACTGATGGCGTTTTCGCGCCCGCTGCTGGCGCTGATCCTCGGCCAGGTCTTTCTGCATTCCTGCATGACCGGCGTGCGTGTCGCGGCACCCTTGCAGATGCTGCAACAAGGCCATCCTCAGTGGGCGGTCGGTTTGCTGTTGGGCCTGTTCGCCGCCGCGCCGGTCGCGACCTCGCTGCGCTCCGGGCGCATGGCTGATCGCCACGGTTACCACCGGCCGATGCGATGGGCCGTCTGCCTCGCGGTCGCGGGTGCCCTGCTGGCCGCTGCGGCAGTGTGGTTGACCTCGTCTGCACCGGCCATTGAAGGGACGGCGCTCCATGGATTGAGGTTGGCGCCTCGCGGCGCCGCGTTGGCGATCTTGAGCGTGGCGGCAATGCTGTGCGGCGTGGGCGCCAACATGGGCCTGATCACGATCCAGCGCAGCGCCGGGCGCCTGGCCTCGGGCGGCGGCACCGAGATCACGCGGGTGTTCAGCTGGCTGGGCCTGGCGCCCGCGGTGTCGAACATGATCGGTCCGGTGGTGGCGGGCATGGTGATCGACGCCGCCGGGTTCGGCAGCGCCTTTCTCGCACTGGCTGCGCTGCCGCTGATCAGTCTGGCCTGGATGCGAAAGGTGCCGGTCGAAGTGCCGCCGGCACGAGCCGCCGGCACGCCTGTGACCAGCGCCTGGACGCTGCTGCGCCTGCCCGGGCTGCGCCGGCTGCTGGTCGTGAACTGGCTGTTGTCGTCGAGCTGGGACCTGCATGCCTTTCTGGTGCCGGTGCTCGGCCACGAGCGCGGCCTCAGCGCATCGGCGATCGGGCTGATCCTGGGCACGTTCGCCGCGGCGGTGGCGTCGGTCAGGCTGGTCATTCCGTGGATCGCGCACCATCTGCGCGAGGCCCAGGTGCTGGCCGGAGCCATGCTGACCACGGCAGCGGTGTTTGCGATCTATCCGCTGGCAACGTCGGCGCTGGCGATGGCCGTCTGTGGCGCCATGCTGGGCATTGCGCTGGGCTGTGTGCAGCCGATGATCATGACCGCCTTGCACCGGCTGACGCCACCATCACGTCACGGCGAGGCCTTGGCGCTGCGCTCGATGACGATCAATGGGGCCAGCACACTGATGCCGCTGCTGTTCGGTCTGCTGGGCTCGGTGTTCGGCGCAGCGTCCTTGTTCTGGTTGATGGGCACCGCGATGGCTACTGGCAGCCTGGCGGCTCGGCAGGTCGGTCGCCCATCGGCTGAAGCCGACTTGGCTGCGATCAGAACTTGAAATCGCCGGTACCAGGCGGCGGATCGCGACGAACTTCCTGCGCGTCGGTGAGCAGCGAGGGCAGCCGGGCCGACTTGTCCTTTTGTGGCGCATCGCGTTGTTCGGTCAGCGGCGCCGCCGTGGCGAACTGGTAGCCAGCGGGCAGCTTGGAATCCCTGGGGTACCCAGCCGCATCGAGGTACGATCCCCAGCCTTCAGAGGACCAGCCACGCACCACCTGCGCGCCGACGGTGATCGCCGGCAGGTCGTTGCCGCCAGTCAAGCGCAACAGCACCGCGCCGTCGTCGCCGGTGACCACGCTTTTCTCCACGTACGGAATGCCACGCTGCTGCAGGAACTGCCGTCCCGCATCGCAAGGGCCGCAGTTGGCCGACCCATACAGCGTGACCGGATAACGCTGCACCGCCTCCCGCACATCAACGGGCAAGGCCGCTGGCACACCGGCGGTGGGGCCTCTGGTCTTCAATGTCGACAACTTGTCGCCGCTGGCCAGCGGCGGCCGGTCGGTGTAGGTCACCCGGCCGTCGCTGCCGACGACCTTGTACTGCTGCGCGAAGGCAGGCGCCGTGATGCCGGCGAGGCACGCCGCGCAGGCGAGGACTACAGCCCAGCCTGAAGACAGGCGCAACGGTGCGGATGGATGGGGATGTGGGGTCGATTTCATGATCACGTCTCCTCGGACATCATGCGATGCCGTAATTGCTCTGGTGGTCACGCCATGCCTTGATGACGCAGCAGTGCGTCGATGTTCGGCTCACGGCCGCGAAATGCCTTGAAGCTTTCCATCGCGGGCCGGCTGCCGCCCGCTTCGAGCACGGTCTGCCGGTAGCGGCGGCCGGTGGCAACGTTCAGCACACCGCCGTCCTGTGCTGATTCCTCGAACGCCGACCAGGCATCTGCTGACAGCACCTCGGCCCATTTGTAGCTGTAATAGCCCGCTGAATAGCCGCCGGCAAAGATGTGGGAGAAGCTGTGCTGGAAGCGGTTCAGCGCGGGCGGTTTGAACACCGACACCTCGTTGCGCACCTCGTCGAGCAGCTCGGTGATGCGGTCTTCGCTGCCCGGCTCGGCGTGCAGCCGCATGTCGAACAAGGCGAACTCCACCTGTCGCAGCGTCTGCAAACCGCTCTGGAAATTCTTCGCCGCCAGCATGCGGTCGAACAGCTCGCGCGGCAGTGCTGCCCCGGTGTCGACGTGAGACGTCAAGCGCTTGATCACATCCCATTCCCAGCAGAAGTTCTCCATGAACTGGCTGGGCAGCTCGACCGCGTCCCATTCGACGCCTGAGATGCCGGCCACGCCGATGTCGTCGACCTGGGTCAGCATGTGGTGCAGGCCATGGCCGAATTCATGGAACAGCGTGGTGACGTCGTCATGGCTGAGCAGCGCCGCACGCCCCGGCAGCGGCGGCGTGAAGTTGCACACCAGCTGCGCCACTGGCGTCTGCAGCCGACCCTCCGGCCGCGCCCAGCGGCCACGCACGTCGTCCATCCAGGCGCCGGGCCGCTTGCCCGGGCGGGCGTAGGGGTCGAGATAGAACTGACCGACGAGTTCGGCGCCACCATCGTCCGATGCGGCACTGGTGCGTTCGATGCGGAAGAAGCGCACGCTGGGATGCCACACCGGCGCGCTGTCGAGGCGGATCGTCACCTCGAACAGGGTCTCGATGATGCGGAACAACCCTTCGAGCACCTTGGGCTCGGTGAAATACTGCTTCACCTCGTGGTCGCTGAAAGCGTACCGGGCCTCCTTGAGTTTCTCGCTGGCGAAGGGCAGGTCCCAGGCCTGCAAGTCGGCTGTGCCCAGTTCGCTGCGGGCAAATTCGCGCAGCTCGGCCAGGTCCTGCAGCGCGTGCGGGCGAGCACGGCGGGCGAGGTCGCGCAGGAAGTCCGTCACCTGCTTGGGAGACGTGGCCATCTTCGGCACCAGCGAGACATCGGCATAGCTCGGGTAGCCCAGCAGCTGTGCCTCTTCCTGGCGCAAGCGCAGCAACTCGCGCATCACCGCACTGTTGTCTTTTTCAGGCGGCCCCAGATCACTGGCGCGCGTGGCGTTGGCGATGTAGAGCCTTTCCCGCAACGCACGGTTCTGCGCATACTGCATCACCGGAAAGTAGCTGGGGAAATGCAGGGTCACCTTGTGGCCTGATTTGCCTTCGGCAATGGCGGCGGCGAGCGATGCCTCACGCGCATCGGCTGGCACTCCGACGAGTTCGTCAGCCGAGGCGTAGTACGCATACCCATCGGTGGCGTCGAGCACATGTTCAGAAAACTTCTGCGCCAGTTCGGCCTGCAATTCCTGTACGCGCTGGAAGCGCTGCTTGGCCTCGCCTTGCAACTCGGCTCCGGCCAGTACGAAGTCGCGCATTGCGTTGCCCAGCGCCTGCCTGCGGGCCGGGCTCAATGCACGGTCTGTACCGGCCTCTGCAGCCTGCGCAATGGCCTTGTATTTGGCGTACAGCCGTTCATCGGCGGCATGGCGGCTGGATTGTTCGGTGACCTTGGGCAAAGCCTCGGTGAAGGCCGCGCGCAGGGCAGGGGTGTCAGCCACGGCGTTGAGGTGGCCGATGGCGCCCCAGACGAAGCGCAGCCGCTCGCCGGCAGTATCGAGCACCGCTGACACCGCGTCGTACTGCGCCGGAACGTCCGGGCCGACGGCGCGTTCGAGCGCTTCGTCGGCGTCCCGCAATAGCTCCTCGATCGCTGGCGCGACATGCTCCGGTCGAATCTGGTCGAAGGCGGGCAGGCCATCAGCGCTGAGCAACGGATTGGTCATGGGTTGCATGCTGGCTGAATATGGGGTGATCGAATGGAGGATGACGCATGACGCCACTCTGTATCGTGCACATGCAAATGGTGCTGGTCAGCGCCGCTACAAACCCAAAGACTAACCTTTGTCACCGCCGCTGCCCAATGCCCTTGCTCCGGCAACGAGAAGAACCACAGGCCGGAGGATCCCGAAAACAGCAAAGGCCGCTGCAGGCGGCCTTTCGGGAGGGCAGGGGGCCGGGAGTTCAAGACTCCCACCGTTCACGACTTTCCCTGCGCGCCCAGCGCGATCTTCAGAAGATCGGCCACCGTGTTGGCATTGAGTTTTTCCATGATGTTGGCGCGATGGGCCTCGACCGTCTTGATGCTGATCCCCAGGTCATCGGCGATCTGCTTGTTCAGGCGGCCGGCAACGATGCGCTCCAGCACCTGGCTTTCACGGGTGGTCAGGCGCGACAGCAAGGCGTCGCGACTGGCCGCTTCCTGGTGGTGCGAGAACGCAGCGCGGGCCTGATCCAGCATCCGCTCGACGAGACCAACCAGTTCCTCTTCCTTGAACGGTTTCTCGATGAAATCCATCGCGCCTTTTTTCATCGTCGTGACCGCCATCGGCACGTCGCCGTGGCCGGTGATGAAGACGATGGGCAGCGGGCTCTTGCGTTCGAGCAGGCGGTCTTGGAGCTCCAGGCCGCTCATGCCGTCCATGCGGATGTCGGCAATCAGGCAGGCCACTTCGCGTGAATCGAAGCGCGACAGGAAGGACTCCGACGAGTCGAAGCACTTGACGCGGTAGTCCTTGCCTTCAAGCAGCCACTGCAGAGAATCACGTACCGCCTCGTCGTCGTCGACGACATAGACAGTGCCTTTTTTGGGAATCAAGCTCATGAGATCACAGCCGCGTTGGGTGAGGGGAACGCTTCGATTCGGCCGGTCTCGACAGGCAGTGTGAACACAAAACAGCAACCGGAAACCGACCCACCATTGTAAAGGTTCTCCGCCCTCATTCGACCCCGGTGCGACTCGACGATCGAGCGACACAGGCTCAGGCCGATGCCCAATCCTTCCGGTTTTGTCGAGAAAAATGCTTCGTAAAGCCGCGCCAGCACTTCTGGCTTGATGCCCGGACCCATGTCGGTCACCCTGAATTCGATGACATCGCCTTCTTCGGCGGTGTGCCTCGGGACCACCCGCAACTCGATGTTGCGCCGGGCCGATGGCAGCTTGGCCGAATCGATCGCCTCGGCCGCATTCTTCAGCAGATTCAGCACCACCTGTTCGATCAGGATCGGGTCGACCATCAAGGGCGGCAGCCGCTGCGCGACATAGGTGTGAATGGCCACCCGGCGGCGGCGCAACTCGATGCTGGCCAGGTCGACCGCATCGTCAACGATGGTCTGTGCGCTTGCTTCCTGGCGTTGCGGCTCGCTGCGCTTCACGAAAGCACGGATGCGGTGGATGATCTGACCGGCGCGTTGCGCCTGCCGCGAGGTCTTCTCCAGCGCGGCGATCAGGTCTTCCTTCTCGATTGCCCCCTTCTTTACCCGCGACACCATGCCGTTGCAGTAGTTGGCGATGGCGGTGAGCGGCTGGTTCAACTCATGGGCGACCGACGAAGCCATCTCACCCATCGTCACCAGGCGGCTCGTCACCTGGGCCTTCTCCGACTGGCTGGCGGCCTGGCTCTCGGCGTGGCGCCGTGCCGTCACATCGGTGGCGATCAGCATCTGCGTGAGGCGGCCGTCGGTCCATTGCAGGTAGCGCACCCGCACGTCGAACCATTTGTTCAGCGGCTCGATCAGCACCTCGCGCGGGTCGGAATTGATCTCGGTCAGCTCCTGCGTGGGCAGCCCGCCCATGCTCTCGACCGAATCGTCGGCCTCGCTACCCGGGATCACGTCGACATCGTCACCCGCCAGCAGCGCGTGACCCAGCGCATCGCTGCCGAACCACAGGCGGTACGAGCGGTTGGCAAACAGCAATTCGCCTTGCTGCACCGAGAGCACCGACACCGCGGCGTCCAGCCCTTCGAGCACCGTAGTGAAGCGCTCGTGCGAGGCGGCCAGCTGGTCCCGCACCCGCTTGGCATCGGTGATGTTGGTCATCGACGTCATCCAGCCGGCCTGCTGTCCTTTTGGGTCGACCAGCGGGGAGACATACATCCGCGCGTCGAACAGCTCGCCGCTCTTGTGCATGGCCTTGATCTCGATCCCGCCGGCTGGGCTGCGGCCTGCGAGCTCCTGTTGCAGCAGGCGCTGGCTTTCTTCATGGCGGTCTGGCGGCCAGTAGGGGAACGGCGGCGTGCGGCCGATCAGTTCGTGTTCGCTGAAGCCGGTCATTTCGCAAAAGGCCGGGTTCACATAGGTGATGCGGCCGTCCTTGTCCATCGCGCGCATGCCGGTGAGCATCGAGTTCTCCATCGCGCGGCGAAAGTTCGCCTCCGACACCAGTGCTGCCTGCATCTGCGAACGCCGACGCATGTGGCGCCAGGTGATCAGCAGCGTCCACACCGTCAGGAAGCTCAGCGCGACCACCATCCAGAACAGCGTGTTGCCGACCAGCCCGACAGAGGTTCGGTAACCCTGGCCGCGCAGCATCAAGGTGTTGCCTGAGGGCAGCACTGGCACCTCGTGCGAGATGGTGGCGGCTCGCAGATCCTGGCCCGGCATCAGCATCACCGTGCTGGCGAGCAGGCGCCCGGCTGGATCGATCAGGCTGATGGCGTGGCGCGCGCTGACGTCGTTGGGTACCAGCACCCGGATCAGGCCGTCGACGGGGTACTCGGCCACTAGCATACCGAGAAAGACGTTGCGCACCATCAGCGGCACATGCACCTGCACCACCTTCATCTGCGCGTTGTCGGTGAAGGCAGCGGAATACACCGCGTCGCGTGTCTTGCGCGCCGTGCGAAATGCATTTTCCGGCGCGCTGTCTGTGCCCTCGTGGGGCAGCGAGTTGCCTTGCTGTTCGGCAACCACCGCCGGGTCGTTGTCGATCCGGTAGCCGTGTGCGGACTGCGTGGCAACGACCCCGCGGTCAGTGTCCAGCCAGTAAACGCGGCTGATTTCTGGGTGCTCCCGTATCAGGTCGGCCGCATTGCGCAAAAACAGGTTGCGGTCCGGGCGGTGCACCACCAGTTCCTGCGCGATGCGACCGAGCTGCTCCTCGTTCTCGATCAGTCGCAGCCGGATATGCTGTTGCGCGACCTCGGCGTCGCGCCGCACCGAATCGCCAGCCCGCTGAAGCTCCTCGTTGCGCAGGTACCAGAAAGCCGAAATGATCGCAGCCAGAAACAGCAGCACCGAGGCCAGCGGGGCCAGCGTCGCGTAGCGGTCCTGCCGCGCTGGCGACTGACGGCGCCACCAGCGACCGAAGATCCGTCGCTCGAACGGCGGGGCGCGCCGCAATCGCTTGATCAGGTTCAGGGCGTACCGCATAGCGGCAATTATCGATCGCGTCCACTCCGTCGCGTGCAGATGTATGGTTCAGAATTGGGCTCGAGCAAATCAGTGCGTCACACGAGCCCCAGCGTGGGCAATGTCCGTTTCAGCGCCACGCAGGTGCGAAAATGCACTTGAATAACAACAACTCGCCCGTCCGGAGACACCATGTCCGCAATGCCTGATCAACCCGTCGGCGATGCCGGCGCCCCTGCCATTGATATCGACGCACAGGAAACCCGTGAGTGGCTCGACGCGTTGTCGGCCGTCATCGCGGGCGAAGGCCCGGAGCGTGCGCAATTCCTGCTGCAGGAGCTGCTGGAGCACGCGCGACGCAACAACATCGACCTGCCGTTCTCGGCCACCACCGATTACGTCAACACCATCGAGCCCGAAGAGGAGACGCGCAACCCCGGCAACCTCGAACTGGAAGGCCGGCTGCGCGCCTACATGCGCTGGAACGCGATGGCGATGGTGGTCAAGGCGAATCGCTTGCATCCGGCCGATGGCGGCGACCTCGGCGGCCACATCAGCAGTTTTGCATCGCTGGCGCACATGTTCGCTGCGGGCTTCAACCACTTCTGGCATGCCGAGAGCGAAGGCCACGGCGGCGATTGCCTGTACATCCAGGGACACAGCGCGCCAGGCATCTATGCCCGCGCTTTCATGGAAGGGCGGCTCACTGAAGAGCAGCTGCTGAACTTCCGCCAGGAGGGCGCCGGCAAAGGTTTGAGCAGCTACCCGCATCCCAAGCTGATGCCCGAGTTCTGGCAGTTCCCTACGGTCTCGATGGGTCTCGGCCCGCTGATGGCGATCTACCAGGCGCGCTTCCTGAAGTACCTGCATGCGCGCGGCATCGCCGACACCGCCAACCGCAAGGTCTGGGTGTTCTGCGGCGATGGCGAGATGGACGAACCCGAAAGCCTGGGCGCCATCGGCCTGGCGGCGCGCGAAAAGCTCGACAACCTGGTCTTCGTCGTCAACTGCAATCTGCAGCGTCTGGACGGCCCGGTGCGTGGCAACGGCAAGATCATCCAGGAGCTGGAGGGCGAGTTCCGCGGCTCGGGCTGGAACGTCATCAAGCTGATCTGGGGCAAGGAGTGGGATGGCTTGCTGGACAAGGACAAGGACGGTGTCCTTCGCAAGATCATGATGGACACGCTGGACGGCGACTACCAGGCCTTCAAGGCCAACGACGGCGCCTTCGTGCGCAAGCACTTCTTCGGCCGTGACCCGCGTACGCTGGAGATGGTGGCCAAGATGTCAGACACCGAGATCTGGAACCTGCGCCGTGGCGGCCATGACGCGGGCAAGGTCTACGCGGCCTTCCACGCTGCGAACTCGCACAAGGGGCAACCCACCGTCCTGTTGGTCAAAACGGTCAAGGGCTGGGGCATGGGCGAGTCGGGCGAAGGCAAGAACACCGCGCACCAGACCAAGAAGCTCACCGACGACGACATCCGCCGCTTCCGCGATCGATTCAACATCCCGATCCCCGACGCCGATCTGTCCAATATCCCGTTCTACAAGCCGGCCGACGACACGCCGGAAATGAAGTACCTGCACGAGCGCCGGCAGGCCCTCGGCGGTTACCTGCCCAAGCGCCGCGCGAAGGCCGACGAGCAGTTCACCGTGCCGCCGCTGGAGACCTTCAAGGCCGTGCTCGAGCCCACCGCCGAGGGCCGTGAGATCAGCACGACCCAG
>JANXTP010000120.1 GCA_025352345.1 Burkholderiales bacterium
TGCGCAGCTTGTCATCGGCCGGCATCGCGGCAAAGGCATGCGCCACATTGGCGCAGCCCATGCGGTCGCTGCCGCGGGGACGCTTGGACGCGACATCCACACGGGCCAGGTAGGCCCGGCGCAGCACCGCGCTGCGCTCGCGAATTCGTTCTGTGACCCGAATGACGGCGGGATTCATCGGCATGTTCGGCTTTCAACAGGGAGGCGACGCCACCACAGCCCACAGTGTCGCAGCCAGCGCTTGCTTCTGCGCGTCTCCGGCGCGAACCCGGACGAGCGCCACACCATGAAGCAAGCGCGATGCCCAAGGGTGCAAGACCGTGCGGTCTATTGCGGCACCGTCTCCGCGCGCCCCCACAGCCCGCGCACCCGCTCCAGGTCGGCCACGGTGTCCACATCGACCAGCACGCCCGGGTCGTCGACCTCGACCGGGTGGGCCGGGTAGCGCGACACCATGCGGCGCGCGCCCTCATCGCCTTGCAGCGCGACCAGCTCGGAATACAGCTCGGCATTGAAGCCGACCGGGTGACCGCGCTGCCCGTGGAGCTGGGCGTAGGCGATCGTGTGATCGCGCAGCGCCGCGGCCACCTGTTGCAGCGTGGCCGATTGCACCAGCGGCATGTCGGCTGGCAGCACCACCCAGCCTTCAGCATTCGAACGGGCGGCGACACCGGCAGCAATCGAGGCGCCCGTGCCGAGCCGGGCATTGACCGCCCGCAGGTCGCCACGACCTTCGACTGCCCGCGAGGCCGCTTCGAGCACCACGATGTCCTGGCGGGCGACATGGCGGGCCGCCTCGGCCACCAGCGCCTCGGTGGTGATCACCACCAGCGGCAGGCCACTGCCGATCGCATGGGCCAAGGTCGCGCCGAGCACGCTGGTGCTGCCCAGGGGCTGGCTCAGCTTGTGTCCGGCATCCTGAAAGCGGGAGCCGAGGCCGGCGGCCAACACAATGATCGCGCGCCCGGAGGTCATTGGCAGTGTCCTGTGTTTCTGGAGGTTGAGATCGGAGGATGCAGGCATCGCGCCCGCCGCACCAGAGGGGCATCACTGACATCGGACGGGGTGCTTTCTATACTTGATTGATGACCCAAATCGCCGATCTCCGCAAGAGCTACGAACGTGCCGAACTCGACGAGAGCGCCTCGCTGGCCGACCCGCTGGCGCAGTTTGAGCTGTGGCTGCAGCAAGCGCTGAGCGGCGAACTGCCCGAGCCCAACGCGATGACGCTCGCCACCGTCGGTGCCGATGGGCGGCCCTCGACGCGCGTGGTGCTGATCAAGGGCTGCGATGCGCGTGGCATCGTCTGGTACACCAACTACGACAGCCGCAAGGGCCGCGAGCTGGCGGCCCACCCGCAGGCGGCCTTGCAGTTCCATTGGGTGGAGCTGGAGCGGGTCGTGCGCATCGAAGGCCGGGTCGACATGGTCGATGCGGCCGAGTCGGATGCCTACTTCGCCTCGCGGCCGCTCGATTCGCGCATCGGCGCCTGGGCCTCGCCGCAAAGCGAGGTGATTCCCTCGCGCAGCGTGCTGGTCGCCAATGCGGCGAAGTACGGCGCGCAGTACCTGCTGAACCCGCCGCGTCCGCCGCACTGGGGCGGCTACCGCCTGGTGCCCGATCGCTGGGAGTTCTGGCAAGGCCGCCGGTCGCGGCTGCACGACCGGCTGCGGTACCGCTTGGAAGGGCAACAGTGGATCAGGGAGCGGTTGGCCCCCTGATCCAGTGGTTCCTGGTGAAGCTCGCGGCGTCAGAAGCTCACGCGCATCCCCACCTCTACCGCCCGCCCTGGCAATGGCGACAGGCCGCGGATGGTCTGGATCGTCGAAGCACTGAATGCCCGCTCGTTGCCCAAGTTGGTCAGCTTGACGAACCAGATCGCATCGGCCAGGTTCATGCTGATACGCTGCGACAGCGAGAGGTTGACCAGGGTATAGCCAGCCGTCGGTCGGTCGGTGTCGGGCACCCGGTTCTGGCGCGCCGAACGGTCGGCCTCGATGCGCGCGCTCCATAGCCCTCGCGTCGCATCGAGGCCAAGATTCAGCCGCCACGGCGCGACACGCGGCAGTGGCTCGCCGGTGCTGCGGTTGGTGGCGCGCGTCGTGTCGAATTTGGTGGTGGCATCGAGTTGCCAAGGCAGCTCGGCCAGGCGCTTGCGGCCTTCGATCTCGGCACCCACCAACCGTGCGCGCACCGCGTTGAATCGGTACAGCGGCACGCTGTTCGGTGTGCCATCGGCCACCGTCGCGCCCGCTACATCGACCTGGCCGCCCGACGCATCGAGCGAGATGAAGCGCGAGAACCGGGTGTGGAACACACCGACACGCAGCTGGTCGGTCTCTGTCTTCCATTGCAGCGCCAGATCGATGTTCGTGCCGCGTTCGGTCGGCAAGGCGGTATTGCCTTGTTCATAGGCGCCGGTAGCCGCATGCACGCCGTTCGCATACAGCTCGAAGTAGGTCGGTGCACGTTCAGTCGTACTCAGCGACCCTGACAGCGACCAGGTCGGCGTGAGCGGGACGATGTTGGCCAGCGAGTAGCTCTGCAGCGAAAAATTCCGCCGCACCAAGCCGCCGAACTTGGGTTGAAGTGGATTCGCATCGCCCTCGGAATCAACCTCGGCACGTTCGAAGCGTGCGCCGGCAGACAGCGTGCCGCCGACCCAGGCCAGCTCTTCGAGTGCGAACAGCCCGGTCTTGCGGGTGTTCGTCTTCGGCACGAACGCTTCCTCGCCGAGCGCCGAGAAATCAAAGTCCTCGTGCTGCACACCGACCACGCCGCGCAGCGGGCCGAACCGGGCATGCTCGGCCTCCAGGCGCAGGTCGTAGCCTTGACTTCTGAACACGGTACCGACCTGGCCGCTGCCTTGGATCTCCTGGTGCTGGTAGTCGATGTAGTTGGCATTCAGCCGCAGGGCCCGCAGCGGGCTGTCGGTGATCTTCAGCTGGCTGGCGAAGCCGACATGGTCGCGTCGGAGCTGGATCGTGGTCGCCGGCTCCGCGGTCACGCCGTAATCGCTGTGGTAGGTGTCAACCGACAGGCCAATGCGGCCCTGCGCAGGCTCGGCACCGCCGCCGAAGAACAGCGATCCGCCCAGCGCACCACCGACGGTATCGGCGGCCGAATTGCGCACATGGCTGCTGCGCGCCAGCGGCTCGCCGTCTTGCACCGGCGTGTAGCGAGGCGCCAGCAGGTTCGAGGTGTCGCGGCCGAACACATCGGCGTGCACAGCGAAACTGTCATTGCCGGACTCGATCAGCGCCGCACCGCCGCGCTGACGCGCAGCGCCACCCAGCCGTGCCTCGACCGCACCGGAAAAGCCTGCCATCGGCGCGCGCGGAATCCGGTTGTCCAGCGTGTTGACGACACCGCCGACCGCGCTGCCACCGTAGAACAGCGCGCCGGGGCCGCGCAGCACCTCGATGCGATCAACGATCAGCGGATCGATCGGTACTGCATGGTCGTAGCTCAATGACGAGGCGTCGATCGACGCGCCGGCGTTGCTGAGGATGCGCACGCGGTCGCCGTCGAGACCACGGATCACCGGTCGGTTGGCGTTGGGACCGAAGTAGGTCGAAGACACGCCGGGCAGACCGGACAGCGTGTCGCCCAGCGAGCTGCCGCGTCGCAGCACCAGACCGTCGCCGGACAGCACCGACACCGGTGCCGCGATCTGCGCGCTGCCCAGCGGGTTGCCAGTGATCACGACGGTGTCGAGCGTGCGTGATGGCGGCGCTGTGGCGGCCGCAGGAGCTGCATCGGGCAGGCCTTGCGCTTGACCAAGCCGCGGAATAACGGCCGTGAACGCCAAGCTCAAGGACAGCACCAGCGCGCTGCGTGGAGGATGAAAACGTGGGTACATGACGGGTGAACTCGGGACGTGCAACCACCAATGCGCGACCTGACGGCCCGGCGCTTCGATGACGCTGAAAACGAAGTGGCGCCGCCGTCCACTGCGGACAACGGCATACGTGTGTGGGAGATCAGAAAGCGCGTGTGAGCCCGGCCGGTGGCCGGACAAGCGCTGGTCAGCCGATGGCGGGCGGTGCGCGGGCGAGGAAGCCCGTGACTTGCGTGGCGTGGTGCCACGCGGCGTGGACGGCGTTGGGCTGAACCGGCGCCGCAAAGGCCAGCGGGAGGGCCGGCAGGTCATGCAGCAGGGCGGCGTGCGTCAGCTGATCGAACAGTGCGCAGCCCGCGCTGCCTTCGTGATGACCAGCGAACATCGCCTGCAGCCAGCCATGAACGAGATGCCCGGGGTGCGCAGAGTGCGCCGCCGTGCTGGCCTCAGCGTCAGCGCTGATGAGGCTGAGGCCAGCCTGCGCTGGCAAGGTGTGGTGCACGTGTCCATCGTGCGGGTGCACATAGCCGTGCAGTAGCCCGATCGACTGCACCAGCAGCGCGCTGAACCACAGCGCCACGGCGAAGGCCACGCGGGGCCAGGCGGTCTTCATCAGGCGGTCTGCTTGACCCGGCTGGCGAAGGTCTTGCGGAACTTCTCGATCTTCGGCGCCGCGACCATCGCGCAATAGCCCTGGCTCGGGTGGTTGGCGTAGTAGTGCTGGTGGTAGTCCTCGGCGCGCGAGTAGTCGGCCACCGGCAGCAGCTCGGTGACCAGCTTGCCGGCCACCTTCTGATCGACCTCGTCCATCACCTCGCGGGCCACGGCCTGCTGATCGGGGTGGTGGAAATAGATGCCCGAGCGGTACTGGGTGCCGGTGTCGGCGCCCTGGCGGTTCAACGTGGTCGGGTCGTGAATCACGAAGAAGATCTCCAGCACCTCGCGCAAGCTGATGCGTTGATCATCGAAGGCAACGCGAATCACCTCGACGCAGCCGGTCTTGCCGCTGCAGACCTGCTCATAGCTGGGTTGGGCGAGCTGGCCATTGCTGTAGCCTGATTCGACCGCGGTGACGCCGTCGACCTGCTCGAACACCGCCTCGGTGCACCAGAAACAACCGCCGCCCAGTGTGATGACTTCTTGTGCCATGGTGATCTCCTTCGATCGCAGATGTGAATGATTGGAAACAATCCAAGCCCTGATGTCGGCGTGGGTGGTGAATTCTTTCCGGCGCTTACTGCAAGGCGTAGGTGGCGGTGATGCCGATGGTCCAGGTGCGCGGCGGCGCGGTTTCGAAATAGCGACCGTTGCCTTCGTTGACGATGACCGATCCAGCGTAGTAGCGGTGGGTCAGGTTGTCGATGCGCAACAGCTCGCTGAACTGCCAGCCACCCACGGTCTGCCGCCAGCGGGCGCGCAGGTTGAACAGCGTGCTGGTCGAGGTGGCATCGGTGTTCGTGTCGTTGACGTACAGCCGGCCGGTGTGCACCACTTCGGCCGCAGCGCTGAAGCCGCCCCAGGCGTGATTCGGGGTCCAGGCCAGTTCGGCGTACAGATGGCGATCAGGCGTGCCAGGCAGCCGGTTGCCGGCACGCACCGGGGCAGCGGTACTGCCCGAGCCGCTGACGAAGGCGTCGTCGAAGCGAGCCCGCAGCGCGCTCAGGCTGACGACGCTGTGCAGCGTGTCGCTGAGCTGGGCGATGTGCGACAGCTCGATGCCACGCCGCGAGGTCCGGCCGGCATTCTTGTAGGTCGAACGCCCGCCGGCGTTGCTGTCGACGACCAGTTCGTCGTCGGTCTCGATGTCGAACACCGCCACATCGAGGCGCTGGCCGTGGCTGACCTTCCACTTGGCGCCGACCTCGGCGTGGCGGCTGCGCGAGGCCTTCAGCGCGCTGTTCAGACCGGTCAGGCCACTCGATCGGTAGGACAGTTCGTTGAAGGTCGGCGTTTCGAAGCCGCGGCCGATGTTGGCGTACAGGTTGAGCGTCGGCGTCACCTTCCAGGCGAGGCCCACGACCGGGCTGGTCGCGCTGAAAGCGAGCCGACCGCTGTCGTTGGGGTTGCCCGCAGCGATGTAGCGGTCGTCGGAGGCAAACCTGACATGGCTGTGCCGCGCGCCGGCGGTCAGCGTCCACGTCGAGCTCAGGTCGTAGGCCACCTGCACGAACACATCGGCGCTGCGCACGGTGTTGACCTCGTCGCGCTTGAGACCACCGCGCTCGCCACGCGTGTTGACGTAGCCCTGGCGGTCCTCCCGATAGGTTTCGCCCTCGATGCCTGCGGTCAGCTTCAGCACGCGACCCTCGCCCAGTGCGATGCGGTGCGCCCCCTGCAGCGCCGCGCCGCCATAGCTGCGGTTGAACTCCACGATGCCGCCGCTCGAAGTCGGCGTGCCCTGCGCCCCGATCGGGATCGACAGCGCGTTCGCCAGATCGCGCGAGCCGATGTACACCCGCGCCGACAGCTCAGTGACCTCGCTGAACCGGTGCTCGACGCTCGCGCCCAACTGCTGCTGACGCACCGTCTTGCGTGGGTCCTGCGCCAGCGCCGCGAAGTAGGCCGGGTTGCTGCCCACGCGGTGGCTGCGGAACTGCGCGGCGGTCAAGCCCAGTGGGTCTTTCGACATCGGCTGGTCCAGCACATTGAGCACAACAGCGACGTGGGTGTCAGCTGTCCATTGACTTTGCCAGCGCGCATTCAGCTGGCGCCTTGTGGAATCGCTGTGCGGGCGGAAACCATCGGTGTGGAATTCGGCACCCTCGATCGTCAGCCCATAGCCCGGCGTGCTGGTGCTGGCCTTGACGCCAAGCTTCCACAGCCCGAGGCGGCTGCGCGCGGCGCTCAACGTCCCCGTCGGCACCAGCGCATCGTCCTCGGTGAACACCTGCACCACCCCACCGGCCGCATTGCCGTACAGCTGCGCCAGCGGGCCACGCAGCACCTCGATGCGACCGACAGAACCCAGCGCCACATTCGACACCTGGCCCTGGCCGTCGGGCATCGTGGCCGGGATGCCATCGACCAGCACCTTGACGCCGCGAATGCCGAAGGTCGAGCGGGCGCCGAAGCCGCGGATCGACAGCTGCAGGTCCTGGGCGTCGTTGTTGCGGTTCAACACCGAGATGCCCGGCACCCGACTCAGTACCTCCGACAGTGCGACCTGCGGGCCAGCGTTCTCGATCGCGTCACGGGTCACGGCCGAGATTGCCGCGGGCACGTCGAACGAGGGCTCGCGCGCCCGCTGGCCCGAGATGACGACGGTATCGAGCCACGTGGCGGGCGGGCCCGTCTGCGCGCTGGCGTCGCACACCAGCGCGAGTGCAATTGCGAGTGCAGCACACAGCGGCAAGGCCTCGAAGCGAGGTTTGATGACAGGCCGCATCGGCAAGGCGTCAATCGTTGGTCAGCGACAGCTTGGCGCTCGGTAGCCAGGCTTCGGCCCCGTCGGCGGCCCCTCGTACCTTGGGTGCCGCGACGAACAGCCGCTCGCTCGGCAAGCCCCTCGCGACCAGCGCATCGCGCACCGCCAGGCCGCGTTGCAGCGCGAGCTGACGCATCGCGTCGGGCGTGACTTCGATGGTCGATTTCAGCAAGGCCTCCATCTCGGCCGGCGGCAGGCTCTTGGCCAGACCGACCAGGTTGCGCGGCTTGTCCGGGATGTCGGTGTCTTTGTAGACCGCCTTCAGCAGCTCATTGCGCTCGCCTGCAGCAAACACCGGCACCGCGGGCGCACTGGCCGCGGCAGCTGCCGCACCGGAGCGCGCCGCTTCCTTCTTGCGTTCCTGCGCGAGCCGCGCATTGAGTGCCGCCTGCACATAGCCGTCACGTTCGGTGGCCGGGTCGGACACACCCGTCACCGTCATCTTCAACGAGGGTCGATCGGCCAGCGCCTGCGCCACCTTGTCCAGCGCAGCAGCGCCTGACTCGGTGACATACGGCACGCCGACACCGAAGGCCACCTCGCTGAGGTCTTCACTGCCGCCACCGAACATCAGCGAGAACGGCGCGGTGATCGCCTTCTCGATCAGGTTGAAGACGACCTTGAAGAGGATGCCAGCAACGCTGAACTGCGGGTCGTTCAGCGAGCCGCTGATCGGCAGGTTGAGGTCGATCACGCCGTGGCGGTCCTTCAGCAGGGCCACCGCCAGCAGCACCGGCAGCTTGGTGGCGCTCGGGCTGTCGATGCGCTCGCCGAAAGTCAGCTGGTTCAGGATCACCTGGTTCTTCGCTTCGAGCCGGCCGTCGGGGCTGATGGCGTACGACACGTCCATGCTGAGCTTGCCGCGCTCGATCGCGTAGCCGGCGTACTTGCCGGCATACGGCGACAGTGGCGCGAGTTCCAGGTCTGTCGCCTTCGCACGGATGTTCAGCGCCAGCGGCTGGGCCGTCGGGTTCAACTGACCGGAGATGTCGAGCAGCGCGGTGCCGGCAGCGCGGCCGTGCAGTTCCAGCGTGGCCATCTCGCGCGAGCCGGAACGGAAGGCGCCTAGGCTGCCGTTGAGCTCGGTCAGTTCGGCGCTGTAGTTGGGCCGCACGAAGTGGTCGCTGAAATCAACGCGGCCGTTGATCAGCTTGGTTGCGCCGAGGCTCAGTTGCATCGGCGTCGCCAGGGCCGAGGCGGTGGTGGCCGCACCAGATGCGGCCGAAGCCGCGGGGCTCGCGGGCAGGGCAGGTGGCACGGGCGGTGCCTGCATCACCGCCGGCGCACTGGCCGCGTCACCCGGCGCAGCAGCCCGGCTCGCCGACATGTCCTGCAGGTTGAAGCGCCCGTCTTCCGTGATCACCAGGCGTGAATAGAAATCGGCCAGCGCGGCTTCGGTGATGTCGATCACCGGCCCACGGCCAGGCGCCATCGCCAGCGTGACGCCGCTGAGCTTCAACGACTGCCAGCTCAGCAACTCGTCGGTGTTGCCGAGGCCGGGCTTGGCGCCTGCGGCCGGCCGGCTGTGCACCAGCACGTCGGCCAGCAGCACATCACCGGTGACGCCGATGTCCAGCCCCGCAGGCAGCTGTTTGACCGACACATTGGCTTTGATGCCCGTTTCGGCACGCAACAGCCGCACCGGCAGCTGGTCGCGCACATAGGGCTCGAAGGCCTGCATGGGAAAGCGATCGAGCTTCAGCGCGCCCTTGACCATCAGCGGCTGCAGGCCAAGCTGACCGCGCCAGTCGAGCACGCCCGAGGTCACGGCGCCCAGCGCCACCGCCGTCGACTTGTCGCTGGCTTTGCTGGCGGTCTGATCGATGTCGCGAGGGCCCAGCAACCGGGCGCTGAACTGCACCTTGGCCGGCACGGTGCTGCGGGCGCCATGCAATGCCAAGCCTTGCACGGCGAGCTGGATCGCTCGCACGTCGATGCGCACTGGTTCGGTGTCGGGCAGGCCGACAACATAGGCATCGTCGACCCGTAACGATCCGCCATCGATGCCGAAGTCGCGCAGATCGACGCGCCAGCCCGCATCGCCTGCTGACGCCGGTGCAGACGCGGCAGCGGCCACGGACTGTGTCGGCGCAGCGGCCAGTGTGTTGGTCTTGACCCAGCGCTGCACATTCCACACGCCTTCGCGGTCTCGCGACATCGCCAGCGCGGGCTGCACGAACTTGACGTCAGCCAGCGTGACGCTGCGCGCCAGCACGTCGACCACGGCGCCCTGCACCGTGAACTGCTTCAGCGCGATCGCGGGCGGCGCAGCAGCCGCCTTGCCCTTGGCAGGTGCGACGCCGCGGTCGGCAACCTGCAGGTCGTCGAGCGTGATCTCGCCGCGCGCCATGGTGAGCTTGGGTGCATCGCCCGCCGCCCAGTTGACCTGCGCCGACGCAGCCAGCCTGCCCCTGACCTGGGCTTGCAGCGACTGCGACACATACGGCGCAAAGGCCTCCAAGGCCAGTGCGCCCAGCTTGACATCGAGCTGCGCCTGCCGGTCGCTGACGCGGCCGTCGATCGTCACGCTGCCCTGCACCGGCGCACCAGCAGCCGACCCGGCCAACGTCGCCCGCAGGCTCAGCGGCATCGCGCCATCGGCGGCGAACGGATAGGCCAGCGGACCGGCCTTCAGATCAACGGCTTGCAGCGCCAGCGCAGCCGGTGGCGTGACGCCGGCATCGGCCCACAGCACGCTCAGGCCATTGAGCCGCAGGGCCTCGACCTGAACCTTCCATGGTGTGACCGGTGCGGTCGATGCCGTCGGTGCCGAGGCCACGGCCGCAGGCGCAGCAGCGACCTGCAACGGCGTGCCGGCCAGTGACGCCACGTTCAAGTGGCCTGCCGCATCGCGGCTGACATGCAGCGTCGGCGCGTCGAGTTCAATGACACCGAACGACAGCTCACGGTGCAAGGGCTTGATGTCGCGCAGCGCCACCGACAGACGCTTCCATTCGAGCAGCGGCGCGCCGGCGGCGTCGTCCAGCGCAAGGTTGTTGACGCCAACACTGCCACGCAAGGCGGCAGTGGGCTCCGCATTGACCGGCATCGTGAAGTCCAGCACCAGGTCGGCCGCCACGCTACCGCCGCGCAGTCGGACCGGCAGCGATTCGGGCAGGTAACCGATGTAGGGCAGCAGGTCGAGCTCGCCCATCTTCAACTGCAAGGTCGCCTGCCGGGTCTGCGCGAACGGCGTGGCTTGCGCGCCCGTATCGAACGGGGTGCCGTTGAAACGGAAGGCGAGCCGTGGCTCGACCTTCACATCGATCTTCGAGGGCAGGTTGGCGAGAAACGGCAACCCCAGGTTCAACGCTTCGAGTCGGTGCTGCTGGTGCACCGGGCGGTCGTCGAAAACCATCGATGCGTTGCTGATCTTCAGGTTGTAAAGCGCGAAGCGCAGTGATTCCGACGGCGGCGGCTCGGGCGTGGTGGGCTGGAAGCGAGCGAGCAGGTCGTCGATGTCGTAGTGGCCCGGGACGGTGCGCGCAAGGCGCAGTTCTGGCGCGTCGATCTCCAACGCCTCGAGCACCGGCGCGGCACGCAACAGCGAGCTGATGTCGGCATTGACATACAGCCGCGCGACCTTGAGCAGCGGCGGCGCCTTCGGCTCGCCGGGGGCACCGCCGATCACGATGTCGCGCAGCGTCAGTTCGAGCGACCAGGGGCTGAAATCGACCTCACCCAGCGTCACGCTGCGACCGAGCGCTTCGCCCAGGCGTTGCTGCGCCTGCGATTTCAGCACCGGCGGCACGATGGCCCACGCCAGCACCCACAGCACGATCAACGCCCCAACCGCCCATGCGCCGCGTCGCAACCACTTCACTGCTTGTCTCCTGCCGTATCGCCCGATCGACGACACGGGCCCAGATGCCTATCGTGTCATGCGGCGGTGCCCGCTCACAATGACGATTCTCCACGCCGAGACCAAGGAACCCCGCTTGCACAGTCTGATCAGCCTGCTCGGCATCGAGACTTGGAAACCCGTGCTGACCGCCTTGCTGCTGCCGCCGGTGCCGCTGCTGCTGGCGGTGTTGATCAGCGCGCGGTTGATGCTCGCGCGCCGGAGCTGGGGCTGGCTGGCGATCTCGCTCAGCGTCGCCGGGCTGTGGCTCACCGCCTGCACCGGCGTCGCCCGCGTGATCGAGCCGCTGCTGCTGACGGCCTCCCCGCCGCTGCAACCCGCACGCATCGCCGCGCTGCGTGCAGAGGCTCGGTCGGCAGCCAGTGCCACCGCCGCCAACAGCAGCAACGGCCACAGCGAGGTCGCCATCCTGGTGCTGGGCGGTGGGGTCGAGCCGTATGCACCCGAGTACGGGATGAGCAACCTGTCTTCGTACTCGCTGGAGAGCTTGCGCTACGGTTTGTGGCTGAGTCGGGAGACCGGCTGGCCGGTCGGCTTCAGCGGCGGCACCGGTTGGGGCGACCGGTCTGGCGCCGCCGAGGCCGAGGTGGCGGCGGGGATCGCCGCACGGGAATACGGCCGCCCGCTGCGCTGGGTCGAGGGTGAGTCGCACGACACCCGCGAAAACGCCGCGCGCAGCCTGCCGCTGCTGCAGGCATCGGGTGTGCGCCATGTGCTGCTGGTGACGCGTGGCTGGCACATGCAGCGCGCCAAGGCGCTGTTCGACGCAGCAGCAGCCGACAGCGGCATCCGCATCGAAGCGGCGCCGATGGGGCTGGCCACGAAGGTCGAGATCCCGCTGCTCTCGTGGTTGCCGACGTCTGCAGGCTTCGAGCGGGTGCGACTGGTGCTGCGCGAGTGGCTGGGCTGGAAGCTGGGGGCGTAACGGCTCGGTTCGAGTTGCCGTGACGGCAACCTCATGCAGCGTCAGCCGGCGCGCTTTTCGATCCGGTAGGAGATTTCATAAATGGGATACACGCAGGAACGATCGCAGAAATAACTGAAGGTATGGACGCCGAAAACGTCCGATGGGTGGGGTCGAAGTAGAAGTGCGGGTTGGAGTGGCGCGGCACGATGACCTGGATGTGACCACCGTGCCGCAGTACGCGGTCGAATTCAAGCAGCATCGGATGCAGGTCACGGGCTTCCACATGTTCGAGGAAGCGGCTGGAATAGATCTCCTGCACGCTGTTCGGCGGCAGCGATCGCAGGTACGCCATGGCATCCATGCGCACATCTACCGCACTGCCGTCGCCAATGTCCACGCCCAGAAAGCCCGGCTTGCGTCTCGATCCGCAGCCCAGGTTCAGGCGCGTTCCATCGGGACGACGTGCTGTCACCACAGCAGGTACATGCCGCTGTGGACGAGGCCCCAGGGTCAACGCTCGACGCAAGGCTGGGCAGCAGGCACTGCTTCGCGGATCCCGAGCAAGTCACCGACTGCCACACACGCCTGAGCATCGGGGCATCACGTCGAACCGGTGATCGCCAACGGAAAACCCTTTGCGCGGCCACTGACTTGCAAATGAGAACCGTTCTCTTTAAGATCGAGGCTCCTTCATTCGGCACAGGACCAGGTTCCCATGATTCGCCACACGCTACTTTTCACCGCTGCACTGATGGCGCTGGTATCTGCAGGCCAGATTCAAGCCGCCGAACCGGAGTTGTTGCTGGTCATCAAGAACCACCGCTTCGAGCCCGCAGAACTGAAGGTGCCGTCGGGCCAGCGCGTCAAGCTGATCGTGCACAACCAGGACGCCACACCCGAAGAGTTCGAGAGCCACGGCCTCGGCCGCGAGAAGCTGATTCCTGCCGGCGCCAAAGTGGCCGTCTTCATCGGGCCCTTGAAGCCAGGCAGCTACAGCTTCGTGGGCGAATACAACGAAGCCACGGCCAAGGGCGTTGTGATCGCTGAATAATTCAAGGACAACCCGATGTTCACCACCGCCCTGATCGTCTTCCGAGAGACGCTCGAAGCCGCGCTCTTCATCGGCATCGTCGCGGCCGCCACGCGCGAGCTGGCCGGCCGCTCGCGCTGGCTCACGGCGGGGGTCGGTGCGGGTGTGCTGGGCGCCGTCGCCCTTGCCCTGCTCGCCCAGCACCTCAGTGGCTGGCTCGATGGGCTGGGGCAGGACGTGGTCAACATCGGCATCCTGTCGCTCGCGCTGGCGATGCTGCTGTGGCACTGCGTCTGGGTCAGCACGCACACGCGACAGATGGTCAGCGAGGCACGGCAGCTCGGACAGTCGGTGCAGCAGGGCAACAAGGCGCCGCTGGCGCTGCTGGTCGTGGTGGCCCTGGCGGTGTTGCGGGAAGGTGCAGAAACGGTGCTGTTCGTGACTGGTTCTCTCACCGGCAACGCTGCCACGTCGCCCCTCGCCGTCGTGGCAGCGGGCGTGCTGGGTCTGCTGTCCGGCGCGCTGGTGGGCCTGGGCATCTACGCCGGCCTGTCTCGCATCCCCACCCGGCAGGTGTTCTCCGTCACCAATGTGCTGATCGCGTTGCTGGCCGGCTCACTGGCCAGTCAACTGGCCCGGGCCCTGGCGCAGGCCGGCTTCATCGAGGCGTGGACCAGCCCGATGTGGGACAGCAACGCACTGCTGTCGCAGGATTCGGTGCTGGGCACGTTCCTCCACGCGCTGGTCGGCTACGACGCGCAGCCCTCGGCGGCGCAGCTGTGCGGCTACATCGCCGTACTGGTCTTCATCTACGTGGGCACACGCCTGCTTCAGCCGAGCCCCGCTGCCCGCTAGCGGCCCGCGATCACGGCCAATCTTCAACCCCTTATTTTCGGAATTTCTCATGCTGCGAACTGCCTTACGAGCGGGGGCGCTGGCCGCCCTTGCCTGCCATTCATTCCTGGGTGCACCGCTGGCGCTGGCCGGGCCGGGTGACTACGTCCACACGCCCATCGTCGAGGAAGGCGAGCGCGAGATCGATTTCAAGGCGGGAACGGCGAAGTCCAGAGACGGAACCCGCGAAACCCAGTACTCGCTCGGCCTGGGCCTGGGCGTGAACAGCTGGTGGTCCACGGAGTTCTATGCCAAGTGGCACAAGGAGCCTGGCACCTCCACCGGGTTCGATGCCTGGGAATGGGAGAACAAGTTCCAGTTCACCGAGACCGGAAAGTATCCGGTGGATGTCGGCTTCCTGCTCGAGATCGAGCGCCCGAAGGACCGCAGCGAAGGCTATGAGTACCGCTGGGGTCCGCTGCTGCAAGCCGACATCACCACCAGCCTGCAGGCCAACCTGAATCTGCTGTTCCAGAAACACTTCGACAGCAGTGAGCCCAGCCCGGCGGAGCTCGGCTACCAGTGGCAATTGAAATACCGCTGGCAACCGGCACTGGAATACGGCCTGCAGGGGTTCGGCAACCTTGGCCACTGGGACCACTGGGAATCGTCATCGAAGCAGGAGCACATCGTGGGGCCCGCCCTGTTCGGTCGCGTCACCGTTGGCAACCATCAGGCTGTCAAATACAACGCAGGCTTGCTGTTTGGCGTCACCGACGGCTCGCCGCGCCACACCTTTCGCCTGCAGCTGGAGTACGAGTTCTAGCGGCGCGCTCGACGACCCATCAGGCTGCAGCGGGTTCCGCCTGCAGCGTCGCCATGTCGATCACGAAGCGGTACTTCACGTCGCTCTTGAGCATGCGGCCGTAGGCGGTGTTGATGTCCTTCATGGCGATCATCTCGACGTCGGAGACGATGCCGTGCGCGGCGCAGAAGTCGAGCATCTCCTGCGTTTCACGGATGCCGCCGATCAGCGATCCGCCCAGCCGACGGCGCTTGAAGATCAGGCCGAAGACGTTGGGGCCCGGATGCGGGTGTTCCGGCGCGCCCACCAGCGTCATCGTGCAATCGCGCTTGAGCAGCGCAATGAACGGGTCCAGGTCATGCTGGGCGGCGACGGTGTTGAGGATGAAGTCGAACGAGTTCTGGTGTGCCGCCATCGCGGCTTCATCGGTGGAGATCACCACCTCGGCGGCGCCCAGGCGCTTGGCGTCGTCGACCTTGCGGGCGGAGGTGGTGAACAGCACCACATGCGCGCCCATCGCCGCGGCGATCTTGACCCCGATGTGGCCAAGGCCGCCGAGACCGACGATGCCGACCTTCTGGCCCTTCTGCACGCCCCATTGGCGCAGCGGCGAATAGGTCGTGATGCCGGCGCACAGCAGCGGCGCAACGGCCGCCAGGTTGCCCTGGTGGCGGATGTGGAGCACGAACTTCTGCTTCACCACGACGCGGGTGGAATAACCACCAAAAGTGTTCTCACCACCGAAGACAGGACCGTTGTAGGTGCCGGTGAAGCCGTTGTCGCAGTACTGCTCCAGCCCTTCGCCGCATGAACTGCACTGCAGACAACTGTCGACCATGCAGCCCACGCCAGCGATGTCACCGATCTTGAATTTGCTGACCTTGGCACCGACGGCGCTGACCCGGCCGACGATTTCATGGCCGGGCACCGACGGGTAGAGCGTGTTCTTCCACTCGTTGCGCGCAGTGTGCAGGTCCGAATGGCAGACGCCGCAGTACAGGATGTCGATCTGCACATCGTCCGGCCCGGGCGCGCGGCGCTCAATGCCAAACGGGGCGAGTGCGGCGCTGGCGTTCTGGGCAGCGTAAGCGAGTGTGGTGGTCATCCGGAATCGTCCTTTGAAGGGCGCCAGGCGAAAGGGCCTGAGTAGCCAACGATTGTGCAAGCCGCACCGCGTCACAGCCGACGCAGGGCTTACCGCTTGCCGCCCCAAGCTGAAAAGACGAACGGCCTGCCATTGCTGGCAAGCCGTTGTTTTTACTGGTGGGCCCTGAGTGCCTCGAACACTCGACCTACGGATTAAGAATCGAAACTCAGCGCCTGCGGTGGACTGGCGATGAATCGCGGGCTATTGGATTTGCTAGGCATTTCAGTTGACTGCAAGTGACTTGAGTTGACTGATTTCACCGTCTCACTGTGCCAAATTTGCATCGTCACTAAAGCAGGTCGGGTCTGTTCGCTTTGAGCCATGTCCTGACGTGGGCCAGCAGCCCCTTCGCGCTCATCACGCACTCTGCTGCCGCCGCTTCGGACACCAAGTCACCAGAGTAGTCCGAAACATTGCGTTGCTTGCGCAGCGCATCAAGAACGATGACCGTCGGCTGCGGAAGACCCACACTCAACGGCAGCGTCTGGATCGCCGTCTGGTGATGCCCGGGCTTGCTCTTCAGCGTGCGGTAGCCATTTGCGTTCAGGGCAGCCATCGCCATTTGCATGATCGCTTTGTAGGCGGCATCGAACCGGTTTTCGCTGCTCAGCCCTTGGAGCTGTGCATCGGCAATGTTGCGCTCGGCGGCAGCGATGAGCATTCCCACCGACACCTTGTCGGCAGCAACGGCGTCAAGGCTGATGCCCAGCAAGTTCTTCAAGGTCATGAGCGTTCCCGATCAAGAATATCTTTGGCTTCGCCAGCACGTCGGCGAGAAACGGCTCCACCGGCGCCTTCTCGGAAAACTCGACGGCCGAGTACACCTTCGGATTCAGCTCGCGACCAAGGGTCGTCTGAACTGGAAAGAGAAGCTCCACAACCTCTCGGAAGCTGATGTCGCCAATCAGCATGAGGTCGATGTCGCTACCAGCCGTTTCGCGTCCCTGTGCGACCGAGCCGAACACGAATGCAAAACGAAGTTTAGGAGCTGCCGGCGCGAGCGCTTGAACGAGCACGTCGGCCATGCCGGAGGTCTTGCGCAAGATGCTGGCCAGTTCCGCGAAGATTGGCCCGCCAGTGTCAGCGCTGTACAGCTGCTGGTTTCCGCGCTTCTCGCGTTTGAGCAAGCCGACTTCCGCGAGCCTCGTCAGCTCGCGAGTGATGGTGCCGGGGGCCAAGCCTGTCCGACGCGCAATTTCACGCCCATGCAGAGCCTCATCTGGGCGAAGCAGCAGGAGCCCGAGCACGCGGCGCCGGTACTCGGGAAACAGCAGGGATGGCAAAGATTGATGCATATTCGGCGTCGATTGTCTCTTTATTTGCATCGATTCGCAACCCGTCGGTTGGCCATAGAGCGTGGCTGTCGGCGCCGACAGCAGGTGTGGGAAGCTGCCGCGCTGCGCCCGAACAGGTCAGCACAGCAGCCTGGTACAAAGCCCTGGGCCGTGCGGGCATCGAGAACTTTCGCTGGCACGACCTGCGGCACACATGGGCCAGTTGGCACATTCAAGGGGGCACTCCATTGAATGTGTTGCAGGAGCTCGGTGGCTGGGCCAGCTATTCGATGGTGCAGCGTTATGCGCACTTCGCGGCCGATCATCTTGCACCGTGGGCAGAACGACTTGCGAATCGCGGCACAAATCCGTCACAGCCCCAGACGGACCAACGGCTTGCATGATTCAAAGTTCATGCAAGCCGTTGATTTTTCTAGCATTTCTGGTGGGCCCTGAGTGACTCGAACACTCGACCTACGGATTAAGAGTCCGCTGCTCTACCAACTGAGCTAAGAGCCCGAAGCTTGACGCCTTCGGATGAGAACGATATGTGCCGGTGGTGGGTTGTGCGGGGCTCGAACCCACGACCTACGGATTAAAAGTCCGCTGCTCTACCAACTGAGCTAACAACCCCCGAGCAGTCTTCAAGTATAGCCCGACTTCTGATCCGGTTGGCGACCGGTTGGCGACCGGTGCCCGGCTGGTGGCGGTACTCAGCAGCTCAAAAAGGCGCGAACAACCTCACTGGCAGCCACCATGCCGAAAGTGGCGGTGACGGTCACGCTCGATCCGTAGCCGTGGCAGTTCAGGTTGCCTTCGGTGTCGCAGCCGGGCGCTGGCTGACGCACCGCTTCGCGCGAGTACACACATTGGATGCCGATCGGCCCGCGGCGCGCGGCATCGTGGTGTTGGCGCAGGCGCTGACGCAGTGAGGCCAGCAGCGGATCGTGTGTCACTTCAGCCAGATCGCTGACCTCCACCGCTTGCGGACGCTGCTTGCCACCGGCAGCACCGACGCTGACGAAGGCGGTATCGGTGGCGATCGCCCAGGCGGCCAGCGCCGCCTTGGCGCGCACGTGGTCGCAGGCATCGATCAGCGCATCGACCGGTTTTGGCAGCAGCGCGGGCCAGTTGTCGGCCTCGACGAATGCTTCGATTGGCCGCAGCACGCAGCCAGGATGGATGTCGGCCAGTCGGTCGCACAACGCCAGTGCCTTGGACTGGCCGACCGTGCGGCCGAGCGCCTGCACCTGGCGGTTGATGTTGCCTTCCGACACATGGTCAAGATCGATCAGCGTCAGTTCGGCCACACCGCAGCGCGCCAGGGCTTCGGCAGCCCAGGAGCCCACGCCACCGAGGCCGACCACCGCGATGCGGGCTCCGCGCAAGCGCTCGTAGGCGGTATCGCCATGCAGGCGCCGCAGGCCGCCGAAGCGGCGTTCGAGGTCGGCCACCGACGCGTCGCCGATGGCCTGCTGTGCGTTCACTTCAGCGAGGCGAGACGTGCCTTGCCCGCTTGCGCTGCTTCGGAGTCGGGGTAGGTCTTGAACAACTCATCGAGCGTCTTGCGCGCCGCCTTCGTGTCCTTCAATTCGAACTGGCAGTTCGCGATGGCCAGCAGCGCCTCAGGCGCACGCAGGTCGCCAGGGTAGCTGGTGGCGAAGCTGCGGAACGACGAAATGGCCTCGGCATAGCTGCGTTTGCCGTACTGCGCATTGCCCAGCCAGAACAGCACCGACTGGCCGTAGCCGCTGCTCGGGTAGCGGCTGCGGAACACCGCCAGCGAGGTGGCGGCGGCAGCGAAATCGCCACTGCGCACCTGCGCCATCGCGGCCTCGTACTGGCGGATTTCCTCGGCATCGGCCATGAACTCGCGGCCATCGACCGAGGCCTTCTGCGGCTCGATGCGGGCGAGGCGCTCGTCATAGCCCTGCTTCAGGTCCTTCATCTGGACCTGCATCAGGCCGACATCGCGCGCCATCTGCTCCACCTGCCCACGCAGGCTGGCGTTTTCGGTGCGCATCAGGTCGATCTGCCGGCTCAGGTCGGCCAGACTGGCGCGCAACTGCGCGATCTGCTCCGCCTGCGCCGCACGGGCCTGCTCGTTGCTCTGCTCGATCTTCTGGCGCAGATCGAGGATGGCACGGCGCGCCTCGTCGTCATCGAACAGCCCGGCCCGCGCCGCCGGTGCCGACAGCACCACCATCAGACAGGCGGCGGCCGCCCAGGGCGACCACCCCGTATTCCACCCGACGGGCGTGGCGCTCATCGAGCCGCCCTCAGCGGGCGACCAGCTCGACGCGGCGATTCTTCGCATAAGCCGCTTCGTCGCTGCCGGCAACGGCCGGGCGTTCCTTGCCGAAGCTGGTGGCTTCGAGCTGACCATCGGTCGAGCCGGCCAGGGTCAGCGCACGCACGACCGCTTCGGCACGCTTCTGGCCCAGCGACAGGTTGTATTCACGGCCGCCGCGTTCGTCGGTGTGGCCTTCGACGGCCAGTTTCGCCGTCTTGTTGGCAGCCAGCACCTTGGCGTTCGCGTCGATCACCGGCCGAGCGTCGTCGCGCACGGTGTAGCTGTCGAAGTCGAAGTACACGACCTTGCCGGTACCGGCGAACACACCACTGCCACCACCATTGTTGGTCAGGTCAACTGGGGTGACCTGCGATTGCGAGGTGCCGGCCGAACTGGTGTCGACGCCGGTGCCGCTGCGCGTTTCCACTGGCACGTTCTTGTCGTCGAGCTTCACGTTGGAACCGCAGCCCGCAAGCGCCGCAGCGCACAGCGCAGCCCACAGCAATCGTTGAGTCGGACGGAATGGAACGAGATTCGAGTTCATGAAGACTCCTTGCAAGGTTGACAAATTATCGGTGGTACAGGATGGTGAAACGACAAAGTGAGCGAATCGCGGGCGACCGATCGACGGCGACCCTCAACGCCCGTAAGGGCCCCAGACCGGCTCGCGCACATCGGCCGACGACGAGACCAGGCGGGATCGGATCTTGCCGTCCAGCGAGGTGGTCAGCAACACATCGCGGCCCTGCGCGCGCGACGCATAGATGATCGATCGGCCGTTCGGTGCAAAGCTCGGGCTCTCGTCGTCGGTGGTGTCGCTGACCGCCATCGGCGCGCCGCCGGCCAGGTCCTGCACATACAGCCGGAAGGCATTGCCCTCGCGCGACACATAGGCCAGCGTGCGCCCGTCGGGGCTGACCGCCGGGCTGATGTTGTAACTGCCTGCAAAGGTGATGCGCTCGGCCGCGCCGCCGCCAGCCGGAATGCGGTAGATCTGCGGGCCGCCGCTGCGGTCGCTGACGAAGTAGATGCTGCGGCCATCGGGCGAGAACGCAGGCTCGGTGTCGATGCCGATGCTTTGCGTCAGGCGGCGCACGTTGTCACCGTTGCGGCCCATCAGGTAAATCTGCGAGCCGCCGTCGCGCGACAGCGTCACCGCCAGCGTCTGGCCATCGGGCGACCAGGCCGGCGCGCTGTTCGAGCCGCGGAAATTCGCCACCGGCCGCCGCTTGCCGCTTGCCGCGTCCTGCACGTAGATCACGGCCTTCTGGGTCTCGAACGACACATAGGCCAGTTCGCGACCATCGGGCGACCAGGCCGGCGAGATGATCGGCTCGGCGCTGTTCAGCGCGATCTGCCCGCCTTCGCCATCGGCGTCGGCGATGTTCAGCGTGTAGCGCTTGCCCATCCGGGTGACGTAAGCGATGCGGGTCGAGAACACGCCCTTCTGCCCGGTCAGCTTCTCGTGGATGAAGTCGGCGATGCGGTGCGCCGCCAGCCGCAGATCGGCGGCCACCACCACCGTGCTTTGCGCGCCCAGCTCGGTGCCCTTGACCACATCCCACAGCTTGAAGCGCACGTCGTAGCGCCCATCGGCCAGCCGCGTCACCGACCCGCCGACCAGCGCATCGGCCGCGCGGCGGCGCCAGTCGGCCATCGCCGGTTGCGCGACCTCGTCGAGCACACCCGGCGCATCGACACCACGGAACAGGCCGCTGCGCTCCAAGTCGGCCCGCACGATCTGCGACAACGGCTGCGAGACAGACTGCTCATTGCGAAAGCCCACCACCGCAATCGGCACCTGGGAGGCGCCAACCCCCGACATTTCGACCCGAAGCTGGGCCTGTGCGGCGGGGATGACCGTCAGTGAAACCGCCAGGGCGGCCCAAGTAGCGGTGAGGAAGCGGGAGGCAAGGTCAGTGAT
>JANXTP010000153.1 GCA_025352345.1 Burkholderiales bacterium
CTGATCTACGCGACCAGCAACCGCCGCCACCTGTTGCCCGAGTACATGGCCGAGAACCTGACCTACCGGCACCAAGAAAACGGTGAGGTCCATCCGGGTGAAGTGGTCGAGGAAAAGATCTCGTTGAGCGAGCGTTTCGGCCTGTGGATCAGCTTCTACCCGTTCACGCAGGACGAGTACCTGGCCATCGTCGCGCAGTGGCTGCGTGGCTTCGGTGTCAGTGAAGACGCGATCGAGGCGGCGCGGCCAGAAAGCCTGGTCTGGGCGCTCGAACGCGGTTCGCGCTCCGGGCGCGTCGCCTTCCAGTTCGCCAAGGACTACAGCGGGCGGCAGCCGCGGTGAGTGCGCTGGAGCCTGAACGCACGCCAGTTGATGTCGCCGTCGGGGTATTGATCGACGCCGACGGCCGCTTCCTGATGACCTCGCGCCCCGAGGGCAAGGTCTACGCTGGGTACTGGGAATTCCCAGGCGGCAAGCTCGAAGTGGGCGAGAGCGTGGAAGCAGCGCTGCGCCGCGAGTTGCACGAAGAAATCGGCATCGTGATCGGTGAGGTTCATCTCTGGCAGGTCGAGCTGGTCGACTACCCGCACGCGCGGGTGCGGCTGCACTTCTGCAAGGTGTATGCGTGGCAAGGTGTCTTCGAGATGCGTGAGTCGCAGACGATGTCGTGGCAGACCCTTCCGGTCGAGGTGGTGCCGGTGCTGCCGGGCACGATTCCGGTGCTGCGCTGGTTCGCCGACGAGCGGCGCCATGAGGGCCCGACACACCGGGGCTGAAGCTGCGCCGGCTGCAACTTTGACGATTGCTACACTGCCTCGATGAGCTGGATCGACGATGTCAAATGGGACGCGCAAGGGCTGGTGCCGGTGATCGCGCAGGAGATCGGCAGCAACGATGTCCTGATGTTCGCGTTCATGAACCGCGAGGCCCTGCAACGCACCGCCGAGCTGGGTGAGGCGGTGTACTGGAGCCGCTCGCGCGGCAAGTTGTGGCACAAGGGCGAGGAGTCTGGCCACATCCAGAAGGTGCATGAGCTGCGTATGGATTGCGACAACGATGTGGTGCTGATGAAGGTCGAGCAGCTCGGGCACAGCCCGGGCATCGCCTGCCACACCGGCCGTCATTCGTGTTTTTTTCAAAAGTACCGCGACGGCGCCTGGCATGACGTCGAGCCCGTTTTGAAAGACCCGGAACACATCTACAAATGAGCGCCCCAGAGTCAAATCCCCTGTCGCAGGACGTGCTCGCCAGACTGGCCGAGGTCATCGAAGCGCGCAAACTGGGCGATCCCGAAAAGAGCTATGTCGCGCGTTTGTTCCACAAAGGCACCGACGCCATCCTGAAGAAGATCGGCGAGGAAGCCACCGAGGTGGTGATGGCCGCCAAGGATGGTGACCCGAAGCAGGTGGTTTATGAAGTTGCCGACCTGTGGTTCCACTCGATGCTGGCGCTCAGCGCCTTCGGATTGAGCCCTGCCGACGTGCTGACGGAACTGCAGCGCCGCGAAGGGCTCTCAGGATTGGAAGAGTTCGCGGCCCGCAAAGCGCGCGACCGCGAAGCCAACGGAACCTGAGGACCATGGACGACGTGATCGACCTGCGTGAACCCGACGAATCGTTGAAGACGGTCGGGCACATCAGTTACCTGCTGCACACCACCGTGGCGGTGGGTGCGGTGCTGCCCGGCGTGCAGGCCAGTGTCGCTTTGCTGATCGTCGCCTTTGTCATTGACCTGGTAAAAAAGGACGATGCCGCCGGCACCTGGCAGGAATCGCATTTCCGCTGGCGCATCCGCACTGTGCTTTGGGCCGCTGGCCTGTACCTGCTGACCTCGCCGTTGTGGCTTTTGTTGGTGCTGCCGGGCTGGATCGCCTGGGGTCTGGTGTCGATCTGGTTCCTGTACCGCGTGGTGCGCGGCTGGATGAACCTCAACCGCAACCAGCCGATGCCGCGGGGCTGATGTGACCCTTAGCCCACGCGACCGATGAGCGATGCCATGTCACACGATGCGAACTGCATCTTCTGCAAGATCGTCGCGGGCCAGATCCCGAGCCGCAAGGCCTACGAGGACGAGGAGTTGCTGGTGTTCCACGACATCCAGCCGTGGGCGCCGGTGCATTTGCTGATCATTCCGAAGCAGCACATCGCGACGCATGCCGACGTGCTGCCCGAACACGAGCGCCTGCTCGGTCGCATGCTGCTGCTGGCGCCGAAGCTCGCGCAGGAGCACGGTGCCACCAACGGCTTTCGCAGCATCATCAACACCGGCCGCGATGGTGGCCAAGAGGTCTATCACTTGCACCTGCATGTGATCGGTGGTCCCCGGCCCTGGAAGCAAGGGTGACGGCTGTCACGCGCCACGGGTTTATCAATGCGGACCGGTCAGTGGGCTGACCTAGAATCCGCCGTCCTTTCGCAGGAGAAACAAAAATGGGTTCATTCAGCATCTGGCATTGGCTGATCGTGTTGGTGATCGTGGTGCTGATCTTCGGCACCAAGAAGTTGAAGAACATCGGCGCCGACCTCGGCGGAGCGGTCAAGGGGTTCAAGGATGGCGTGCGCGACGGCGGCACGCCAGCTGATCCTGCCGCTCAGGTGACCACGCAGAAGTCATCCGACGCGAACACCGTCGATGTGGAAGCCAAAACCAAGTCGTGATTGATTTCGGGTTCGACAAGCTCGCGCTGATCGGCGCGGTCGCGCTGATGGTCATCGGGCCGGAACGCCTGCCCAAGGTCGCCCGCACGGTCGGGCACCTGATGGGCAAGGCGCAGCGCTATGTGGCCGATGTGAAGGCCGAGGTCAACCGGTCGATCGAACTCGAAGAGCTGAAGAAGATGAAGGGCGAGTTCGAGACCGCGGCGCGCAACGTTGAGCAGAACACGGCGAGCGCGATTTACCAGACCAGCTCCGACTTGAGCAAGAACTGGGAAGACCGCGAGGCTTCGTCCACCGACGACCGCCCTCACCACTACGACCAGTACGACACGCTGCTGCTGCCGGTGCCCGACTATCGCAACCCGAACAAGCGCTGGCGCCTGAAGCGTGGCGCGATGCCGCAGTGGTACAAGCAGCGCAATGGCATCCGTGGCAAGGCGCAGTCGGGTGCGGCGCGTGTGGCACGCTTTCGGCCGCCATCGTCGTCGGCCTGATCCATGGCAGCGAACCCATCAGGCCCTGACGAGCTCAGCGGCAAGGAACAGCCTTTCGTCACCCACCTGATCGAGCTGCGCGATCGCCTGGTGCGCGCTGCGATCGCGGTAGGGGTGGTGTTTGGTGTGTTGTGCCTGTGGCCCGGCCCGGCGGGTCTTTATGACCTGCTCGCTGCCCCGCTGGTGGCCCACCTGCCCAAGGGCGCCACGCTGATCGCCACCAATGTGATCTCGCCATTCGTCGTGCCGCTGAAGATCACGCTGATGGCGGCGTTCCTGGTGGCGCTGCCGGTGGTGCTTTACCAGGTGTGGGCGTTCGTCGCGCCCGGCTTGTATGCGCACGAGAGGAAGCTGGTGCTGCCGCTGGTGATCTCGAGCACGGTGCTGTTCCTGATGGGCGTGGCGTTCTGTTATTTCTTCGTGTTCGGCAAGGTGTTCGCCTTCATCCAGAGCTTTGCGCCGAAGAGCATCACCGCCGCGCCTGACATCGAGGCTTATCTCAGCTTCGTGCTGACGATGTTCATCGCCTTCGGTGCGGCCTTCGAGGTGCCGATCGTGGTGGTGGTGCTGGCGCGCATGAACCTGGTCAGCATCGAGAAGCTGAAGGAGTTCCGCAGCTACTTCGTGGTGCTGGCCTTCATCATTGCCGCGATCATCACGCCGCCCGACATCGTGTCGCAGCTGGCGCTGGCCATCCCGATGTGCATCCTGTATGAAGTCGGCATCTGGGCCGCACGCATCTTCATCAAGCACACGCAGGCGCCGGCAGAGGAAAGCACGCCAGCGGCGTGATCTCTCAGCCGCCGTTGCGGCCGTCGATGTCCGGGTGCGGCACGGTTCTGGCCGGGCTCTTCGGCCGCTGAGCGACCGTCACCTGCAGGCTCATCGCCTTGTCAGCGCGCTGCACGCCGATCGATGCCACGCTGTGCGGCCGCAGCGAAGCGACCGCGTTCAGCAGCTGCGCGGTGTTGATTACGCGCTGCTCGCCGACCTTCACCACCACGTCACCCGGCAGCAGGCCGCCAGCGCTCGCTGGGCCGTTTTGCAGCACGCCGGTGATCAGCACGCCTTGCTTAACGGGCAGGTTCAGCGTGTCGGCGATCTCAGCGGTCAGGTCGCGCGGCTCGACACCGATCCAGCCCCGGGTGACCTGGCCTTCGCTGATCAGGCCGTCCATCACCTGGCGGGCGATGTTGGCCGGGATGGCGAAGCCGATGCCCATGTTGCCGCCGGAGCGCGAATAGATCGCGGTGTTGATGCCCATCAGGTTGCCGTTCGCATCGACCAGCGCGCCGCCGGAATTGCCGGGGTTGATCGCCGCGTCGGTCTGGATGAAATTCTCGAAGGTGTTGATGCCGAGCTGGTCACGGCCCAGCGCGCTGACGATGCCCGAGGTGACCGTCTGCCCGACGCCGAACGGGTTGCCGATCGCCAGCACCACATCGCCGACCTGCAGTTCGTCGGCCTTGCCGAAGGCCATCACCGGCAGGCGGTCGAGCTTGATCTTCAGCACCGCGAGGTCGCTGTCCGGATCGGTGCCGATGACGGTGGCCGAGGCGCTGCGGCCATCCGGCAGTTGCACGTCGATGTCGCTCGCGCCTTCGATGACGTGGTTGTTCGTCAGCAGGAAACCGTCGGCCGAGACGATGACGCCGGAGCCCAGGCCGACCTGCGCTTCCGAGCGGCTTTGCTTGTCACCGAAGAAGAAATACTGGAACCACGGATCGCCGGAACGCGGGTAGCGTGCCGTCGCTTTGCTGGCGGTGATGCTGACCACCGAGGGCGACGCCCGCTTGGCCGCGGCGCTGTAGCTGCCGACGACACCGACGCGCGCGATGGGCTCGGCGCTGACCACACTGCCGACTGATGGTGTGCCGAGCGACACGCCGCCGGGCAGGCCCCCGTCGCCCGACCGCCGCAGCCACTCGGGCTTCAGCGTGGCGATGACGAACAGCACAGCGACCATCACGGTGACCGTCTGGGAGAATAGAAGCCAGGTTCTGCGCATGAGGAGGAGTCTGTGGCCCGTCGTTCAGAAATCGATCAGTATCTGTCGGCCTTGCTGCAGACGGCGGGCTTCAAGGATTATGGGCCGAACGGTCTTCAGATCGAGGGGCGCGACGAGGTGCGCAAGTTGGTCAGCGGCGTCACCGCCAGCCGGGCGCTGATCGACGCGGCGATCGCCCTCCAGGCCGACGCGCTGCTGGTGCACCATGGCCTGTTCTGGCGCGGGTATGAAGGGCGCATCACCGGCTGGCTGAAGCAGCGCATCGCTCCGCTGCTGGCCCACGACATCAGCCTGTATGCCTACCACCTGCCGCTGGATGCACATGCCGAATTCGGCAACAACGCGCAACTCGGCGCCCGGCTGGGCGTGAGTGCCGACGCGCGTTTCGGCGAGCAGTCGCTGGGCTTCATCGGCACGCTGTCGGCGCCCTCCAGCGTGGCCGATCTGGCGGGCCGATGCGAGCGCCTGTCAGGTCGCCAGGCCACGGCGATCGATGGCGATGGCCGGGCGCTGAGCCGCATCGCCTGGTGCACCGGCGGCGCGCAGTCGTACTTCGAATCGGCCATCGCCGCAGGTGCCGACGTGTTCATCACCGGCGAAATCTCCGAGCCGCAGGCGCATCTGGCGCGCGAAACCGGTGTGGCCTTCATCGCCGTCGGCCACCATGCGAGCGAACGCTATGGCGTGCAGGCGCTCGGCACTCACCTGGCGGCGACCTTCGGTATCGAGCACTGCCACATCGAGATCGACAACCCAGCCTGACGGCGCGACGGTGATGGCCGCCTCAGCTCGACAGATCGCAGGCCGGCAGCAGCTTCAGAAATGCGTGCGCTGCTTGCTCGGGATCACCCGCCGCTGCCGCATCGAACGCGTCATGATCGCCGTAGCCGCATTGCCACTGCGTCATCATTCGTGGCGCCGGACGGGGCGTGTCCAGCAGCAGCTGGACACGGCAGTGCCTAGGGTCGCGTTCGATGCGCCGCATCAAGGCCTGTGTCGTGTCTGGATCGCCTTCCAGCAATTGACAAAAACGTTCGCCGTCGAACAGCAGTGCGCCGCTCAACTTCAGCCGATGATTGCGTTCGCGTGACTGACGCAGAATTTGACCGACGACGGTCGACGGCATGGCCGGCGCCAACTCACTGACATACAGAAATCGACGCAACGACAGGGTGCTGAGCGACATGAGCAGACGCGGGATTGAAAGGCGATGCAGGCACTGTAGTGATGCGATCCCCGTGGTGGTGTGTCCAAAGACATACCGTTGTCAGGGCGTCTGCCGATGACCGACATCCCTTGCAATCAGTGCCCGCTGCGCGCGCTGCCGCTGTTCACGCTGTTCAGCTGCTGGGCGTCTCGCTTCAAGACACTGTCCGATGGGCGCCGTCAGATCCTCAACTTCCTGCTGCCCGGCGACTTCATCGGTGTTCAGCAAAAAATGACCGAAGCCTCGGCACACGGCGTCGAAGCGCTCAGTGACGTCAGCCTGTGCACCTTTCAGCGCGACGCGCTGTGGGCCTTGCACCGCGCGGCGCCCAGCATCGGATTCGACATCACCTGGCTGGCCGCGCACGAGGAGTCATTGGTCGACGACAACCTGCTGTCGGTCGGCCGGCGCAGCGCCGAGGAGCGCATCGCGACCCTGCTCATTCTGCTTTTCAAACGAGCGGCGGTGGTGATGCCGCAAGGTGGCGTCGATGGTGTGCCGTTTCCGCTGACCCAACAGCACATCGCCGATGGTCTCGGGCTGTCGCTGGTGCACACCAACAAGACCCTGCGCAAGCTCGAAAGGCGCGGCCTGCACCGCATCGAAGGTGGCCGGCTTTACCTCCGTGACACGCGCGCGCTGGTCAGGCTGGCCGATCTGTACGGCGATGGCAAGCCGAGCCCGAGGCCGTTGATATGAGCGTTTCCAAGCGCACCCTCTTGCCGATCGCAGTCACGATGGGAGACGCCTGCGGCATCGGGCCGGAGACCATCGCCAAGCTGTTCCGCAGTGCGCAGGCGAGCGGTTGTTTCGTGCTCGGCGACGTGGGCGTGATGCGCCGTGCGGTGCGGCTCACCGGCGGCGGGTGGGTGGTCGCGGAGATCGACGAGCCGCAAGCTGTCGTCGAGGCGCCGCCGAACGTTCTGCCGGTGCTGCAGGCTCAGACACTGCCAGCCGACCTGCTCGACGCTCCGCTCGGCACCATCGACGCCCGGGCGGGCGCGGCTGCGGCGCGCTGCATCGAACAGGCGGTGGCGCTGGCGCTGCGCGGCGCGGTGTCGGCCATCGTCACTGCACCGGTGCACAAGGAGGCCCTGGCGGCGGCCGGCGTCGGCTTTCCGGGCCACACGGAGCTGCTGCAGTCACTTTCGACCCAGCCGGGTGGCGTGCCGCCGCCGGTGCGCATGATGCTGGCCAACGACCAGCTGCGCACGGTGCTGGTGACGATCCACCAGTCGCTGCGATCGGCCATCGATGCGGTCACGTTCGACGCGGTGCTGGGCACCCTGCGCATCGCACACCGTGCCGCCGCAGGGTGGGGCATGGTGGTGCCGCGCATCGCGGTGGCCGGGCTGAATCCGCATGCCGGCGAGGGGGGCTTGTTCGGTGATGAGGAGATCACGATCATTGCGCCAGCCATCGTCGCCGCCCGTGCCGAGGGCATCGATGCGCGCGGGCCGTATGCGCCGGACACCGTGTTCATGCGGGCACGCCACGCGCTAGGGCATCCGGGCGAGTTCGACATCGTGGTTGCGATGACGCACGACCAGGGGCTGATCCCGGTCAAGTACCTGGGCGTCGAGCACGGCGTCAATGTGACGCTGGGCCTGCCCTTCGTTCGCACCAGTCCGGACCACGGCACCGCGTTCGACATCGCAGGAACCGGTGTGGCCGACGCCTCGTCACTGGCCGCTGCGCTCACGATGGCGCGACGTCTCACGTCGACCTGACGCACCGCGAGGCGCGTCATCAGGCCCGGGTGTTGACCGCCAGCGTCGCGAGCTGCTGGCGCGCCCGTGAGGTGGCGCGCTCCATCAGGTAGTTGTTTTCCACCGCGCGCAGGCGCTCGGCTTCGCACATCCGCGCCAGCATCCGCGAGGTCAGCGAGATCGTTTCCTGCAGGTTGCGACCGTGGGTGAAGACGAAGAAGCTGCGGCCCGGGCTCATGTAGGTCAGGCGCACTTTCTGCCACTGGTCTTTCAACAGCATCTGATACGCGAAGCCGATGCGCATGTGGTCCATCAGGCGCGCGCCGTGCGAGGCCTCAGCCGGGTCGGCGGCGATCAGGTCGAGGTTGATGTCGATGCCCAGGTTCAGCGGCTCGGGCGCCGTAGCAGGCGCCTCGGGACTCAGATCGACATCGACGGGCTGGTCCCAGTCCACCGCCTGCTCGTCGATCAGGCCGACCCGCTTCGCTTCCTCGGCAGTGAAGCGCTGCTCGACTTCGGCGGGCATCGTTGCATTCGCCGCCATCGAATCGATGCGCACCGCGTCGCCGTGGCCGGGGACGCCTGTGTTGAACACCGACTCCATCTGCTTGGACAGCAGGTTGTAGTCCAGCTCGGTCATCGCCGGCGTTTTCAGCGAATCGGCGTGGGCGGGCATCAGCTGTGCCATGAAATCCTGGGTCGCGGCCTCGGACCAGCCGATCAGCTTCAGCCCGGCATTCAGGTCGCGCATCAAGGTGGACAGCTGCATCAGGAAGCGCTTGCGCATCGCGGGCGAGCCCTTGGGTTGCACGCTCATCACCAGGTCGCGGCCCACCTGCCGGTAACGTTTGGTTGCCTCGCCGTCGGCGCCGTCGGCCCGGGTGGACTGCACCAGTGCCTGGCTCCACACCTGGCACAGGAAGGTGCGCAGGAAGTCCGGCATCGGCACCGACGACAAGGCGCTTTGCAGCTGAATCAGGTAGCGCTGCTGGGTGCGCAGATCGGACTCCTTGGTCTCCAGCACGGCCACCGCGCCCTGGTCCTGAACGACCGCCTCGGCCTGCTGGGCGATGAACGATTCCAGCTCGGAAAGCTTCGCTGCGTACAGATCGACCTGGTCGAAATCGCCATCGACGATTTCCTCCACCAGGTCACGTACCCGCTCGACGAACTCCTTGCCCGGCCCGTCGTCGAAGTCGTCGAAGGCACAGGCCAGCGAGGCGATGCGGTTGACGAAGCGGCGCACCGGGTGTTTTCGCGAGGAGAAAAACGTCGGGTCGACCAGCGCCACCCGCAGCACTGGCAATTGCAGCCGCGCGATCTGCCGGGCCATCTGCGGCGGCACGCGGGTGTCGGAGAGGATCTGGTCGAACAAGCTGCCCACGACGTCGATCACCATGTGATCGAGCTTGCCGTTGGATGCCTGCATCAGCTCGTCGCGGTGGGCACGGATCAGGTTGACCGCCATCAGGCCCGCCGATGCATCCTCGGCATAGGCGCTGGCAGTGCCCGGATCTGCATACGGGCTGCCGCTGAGGTGATGCAGTCTGCCACTTCCCGAGCGGGGCCCTGACGGTTCGTCGTGGCCGCCAAAGGCCGCCGGTCGTTGGCCACCGCCACCCAACCCGGCACCGCCAGAACCGCCACCGCCCAACTCACCGGTCAGGCTTGTCAGCCGACGCAGCAAGGTCATCAGGTGCGCGTCCTGGGCCGCTGAGCCGAGGCTGCCACCGGAGTCGCGTTCACTCCCGCCATCGCCGGTTGCGGGCCCGCCGGCCGCGCCGCCACGTGTGCCTGACCAGCCGCTGGTGCCAATGTGCCGCGCGCCCGATGTCGAGCGCTGGGTGTTCAAGCCAGAGCGCATCGAGTCGTGGAAATCACCACTGCCATGGTGCGTCGATGGGCTGTCGTCGCGCAGCGTTTGGTAGCTGGAATTGAGGCCGGGCAGCTGGTTGCCCGGCCCGTCCACCGTGCGTACCTGCAGGCCCACGGGTGTGATGCCGCGCGACTGCAGTTCGACCACGATGGCGGCATAGCAGGCCGGCATCGCGTGCGCCATCACCGAGGCGAATTCACGGGTCAGCACGGCGCGTTCATTCGGGTCGATGCTGACCGTGCCGATCGCCATGTACAGCGCGTGGCCGATCACGCCGGGGCGCAGCGGGTTGCGCTCATCGTCGGCAGTGCCGAAGCCGGTGATGCGACCCATGTAGCCCGACAACTCACGCAACTCCACCTCGCAGGCCTGCGCGATCTGTTGGCCCAGGCGGTCCGACTGCATGCGATCGTCGACCTCCTTTTCGTCGACCAGCGTCAGTGACTGCCAATCGGCCGCGGCCTTGCGCTTCGATTCCGATGGCGGTGCCAGTGTTTCAAGCATGCGCGTGTCGAGCCGCGTCTGGAACTGCAGGCGAAACGAACCCAGCTGTCGGTGCAGCGCCAGTTGCGCCGCGAACATCGTGTTGCGATCAGCCGCCTTCAAGACTGACTGCGACTGTGCCGCCAGCGTCTGGCAGACGCGCTCGGCAACCGTCAAGGCTGTGGCCTTGACGAGGTCTGCCGCAACGACCAGGTCGGCGGGCAGTCGAGGGTCGGAAGGGTTCATCGTGGACGCGGACTACTTTGTCAATGCGTCACGGATTTCGCGCAGCAGCAAGACGTCTTCGGCCGGTGGCGGCGTAGCGGGCTCAGGTGCGGCGGCGACCTCGGCGTGCTTCATCCGGTTGACCGCCTTGACCATCATGAAAATGATGAACGCCAGGATCACGAAATTGATCGCGACGGTCAGGAAGCTGCCGTAGGCCAGCACCGCGCCCTCTTTCTTCGCCTCCACCAGCGTGGTGGCGGTTTGACCCGCCAGCGGAATGAAGTAGTTCGCGAAGTCGAGGCCGCCAAATATCTTGCTGACCACCGGCATGATCACATCACCGACCAGCGAATCGACGATCTTGCCGAACGCCCCGCCGATGATCACGCCGACCGCCAGATCGACGACGCTGCCCTTCATCGCGAATTCCTTGAACTCGGTCGTGAATCCCATCGTGCTCGCTCCTTGTGGGTGTGGGGGATGCGCTGCGCCAAGTGCATCGTGACGTTCCGGCACGTAAGTATTGCCGATCGACCCCTGGATTCGGCGGTCGCCGCCACTGCCCGCGGCCTGTCGCCCGATGTTTTCGAGCCGCTTGCCAAGCCCCACGGCTACCAAGCCCGCAAAGTGCTCCGCTAGAATCTGAGGTTGTTTTGGGATCGTTGTCACACGCGAGGTTTTATGAGTGAGCAGCAAGTTGACGGTGCTAAGCGCACCTGGTTGATCGCATCGAGTTGTATGGGTGCGGCCGGTGGTGTGGCGGTGGCGGTGCCATTCGTCAGCACGTTTCAGCCGTCAGAACGTGCACGCGCGGCCGGTGCGCCAGTCGAAGTCGACATCAGCGCACTGAAGCCCGGCGAGAAAATGACGGTTGAGTGGCGTGGCAAACCGGTCTGGATCATCAAGCGCACGCCTGAGCAACTCGAGCGGCTGCCCAAGGTCGATGACTTGCTCGCCGACCCGAAATCGCTGCGCAAGCCCGATGAGCTGACGCCCGAATATGCGCGCAACGAATTCCGCTCCATCAAGCCGGAAATCATGGTGGCGGTTGGCATCTGCACCCACCTGGGGTGCTCACCTTCCGACAAGTTCACGCCCGGTGCCCAGCCCTCGCTGCCTGACAACTGGGCCGGCGGCTTCCTGTGCCCGTGCCACGGTTCGACGTTCGACATGGCCGGACGTGTCTACAGGAACAAGCCTGCGCCGGACAATCTGCCCGTGCCGCCCTACATGTTCCTGTCGGACACCCGGCTGTTGATAGGCGAAGACAAGAAGGCCTGACGGCCAAGCAGTAACGGACCTCAGGAGAAAACACGATGGCCACGATGAAGGAAGCCCCCGCCAACGCCAGCGCAGCCGAAAAGCTGATGACGTGGGTCGACAACCGGTTCCCGGCGACCAAGCTCTACAACGAGCACCTCGCCGACTACTACGCACCGAAAAACTTCAATTTCTGGTACTTCTTCGGCTCGCTCGCGCTGCTGGTGCTGGTGATCCAGATCGTCACCGGGATCTTTCTGGTGATGCATTACAAGCCCGACGCGGCCCTGGCCTTCGCCTCGGTCGAGTACATCATGCGCGACGTGCCCTGGGGCTGGCTGGTGCGCTACATGCATTCCACCGGTGCCAGTGCCTTCTTCATCGTGGTCTACCTGCACATGTTCCGCGGCATGATCTACGGCAGCTACCGCAAGCCGCGTGAGCTGGTCTGGATCTTCGGTTGCGCGATCTTTCTGTGTCTGATGGCCGAGGCATTCATGGGCTACCTGCTGCCCTGGGGCCAGATGAGCTACTGGGGCGCACAGGTCATCGTGAACCTGTTCACAGCGATTCCTTTCATCGGCCCGGACCTGTCGCTGCTGATCCGCGGTGACTATGTGGTCAGCGACGCCACGCTGAACCGTTTCTTCAGCTTCCATGTGATCGCCGTGCCGCTGGTGCTGCTGGGCCTGGTTGTCGCACACGTGATCGCGCTGCACGAGGTGGGCTCGAACAACCCCGACGGCGTCGAGATCAAGGCCAAGAAGAACGCCGCCGGCAAGCCGCTGGACGGGATTCCGTTCCACCCCTACTACACGGTGCACGACATCCTCGGCGTCAGCGTGTTCCTGATGATCTTTACCGCGATCATCTTCTTCGCGCCGGAACTGGGCGGCTACTTCCTCGAATACAACAACTTCATCCCTGCCGATCCGTTGAAGACGCCGTTGCACATCGCGCCGGTCTGGTACTTCACGCCGTATTACTCGGTGCTGCGC
Organism: Burkholderiales bacterium; assembly: GCA_025352345.1. Taxonomy (GTDB): domain Bacteria; phylum Pseudomonadota; class Gammaproteobacteria; order Burkholderiales; family Burkholderiaceae_C; genus PBB1. The sequence continues at coordinate 12,921 of JANXTP010000153.1, forward strand.
GCGATCACCGCCGAGATGATGTACGTGCTGATCGCCTGCGTGCTGGGTGCGGCAGCCTTCGCGTTGGTCAAATCCAGGTTGTCCGGGCTGCTCAAGATGGCGGCGCTGGCTGGCGCGGCGGTGCTGGTGGCCATGATGCTGTCGATCGACGCCAAGTTCTGGGGCGTGGTCGGCATGGGCGGCGCGGTGGTGATCCTGTTCTTCCTGCCATGGCTCGACAACAGCGAAGTGAAATCGATCCGCTACCGCCCCACATGGCACAAATACGTTTACGGCCTGTTCGTGATCAACTTCCTGATGCTGGGCTACCTCGGCGTGCAGCCAGTGTCAGCCGTCGGCGAGCGGCTGTCGCAAGTCGGCACCTTGATCTACTTTGGGTTCTTCCTGTTGATGCCGTGGTGGAGCCGCATGGGCGAGTTCAAGACCGTCCCTGATCGCGTGATATTCGCAGCCCACTGATGGCCGAGGCAAGCTTTCCAAAATGAAAAAACTCATCCTCACCCTGCTGATCTCGCTGGCCGGCTGGTCAGCTGCCCACGCCAACACCGGTGGCATCGCCTGGGACAAGTTCCCGCTCGAGAAGTCGACCGACGTTGCTGCGTTACAAGACGGTGCCCGCACCTTCGCCAACTACTGCCTGAACTGCCACAACGCTGCCTTCATGCGCTACAACCGCCTGCGCGACATCGGGTTGACCGAGGCGCAGATCAAGGCCAATCTGATGTTCGCCACCGACAAGGTCGGTGACGTGATGAAGGTGTCGCTTGACCCGAAGAACGCGAAGGACTGGCTCGGTGCCGTACCGCCCGACCTGACGCTGATCGCCCGCTCGCGTTCGGCTGAGGGCAAGGGCACCGGCTCCGATTACCTGTACACCTTCCTGCGCACCTTCTATCGCGACGAGACGAAAGCGACCGGCTGGAACAACCTCGCTTACCCGAACGCCGCGATGCCGCACATCCTCTGGCAGTGGCAGGGCCAGCGCGGCGCCAAGTTCGTCGAGGAAACCGACCCGCACGACGAAACCAAGAAAACACATCGCTTCGCCGGCTTCGAACAACTGACGCCGGGCACCAAGTCGCAGCTCGAATACGACAACGCGGTGGCCGATCTGGTGGCCTACCTCACCTGGATGGGTGAACCTGCGCAAAGCACGCGTACCCGGCTGGGTGTATGGGTGCTGCTGTTTCTGGCCGTGTTCACCATCATCGCGTGGCGCCTGAACGCTGCCTTCTGGAAAGACATCAAGTGACGTTAGGCCTGTCCGGGGTCCCCTGTGGACGCCGGGCCATCGCGCAGTGGGTCAGCCCGACAAGGCGCCCGCTGCGTTTTTCTTTTCTGATCCCTTGAGGAGCTCGCCCACATGATGGTGCTTTACTCCGGCACGACCTGCCCTTATTCACACCGTTGCCGTTTCGTGCTGTTCGAGAAGGGCATGGACTTCGAGATCCGCGACGTCGACCTCTTCGCCAAGCCCGAAGAGATCGCGTTGATGAACCCCTACAACGAGGTGCCCATCCTCGTCGAGCGCGACTTGATCCTGTACGAGTCGCACATCATCAACGAGTACATCGACGAGCGCTTCCCGCATCCGCAGCTGATGCCCGGCGACCCGGTGGCCCGCGCGCGTGTGCGCCTGTTCCTGCTGAACTTTGAGAAGGAGCTGTTCACGCATGTGAACCTGCTCGAATCGCGCGGCGTGAAAGCGACCGACAAGCAGCTCGAGAAAGCGCGGGCGCAGATCCGCGACCGGCTGACGCAGCTCGCGCCGATCTTCCTGAAGAACAAGTTCATGCTGGGCGACGATTTCTCGATGCTCGACGTGGCCATCGCGCCGCTGCTGTGGCGCCTCGACTACTACGGCATCGACATGTCGAAGAATGCGGTGCCGCTGCTGAAATACGCCGAGCGCATCTTTTCCCGGCCGGCGTACATCGAAGCACTGACGCCGTCCGAGAAGGTCATGCGCAAGTGAGCGTTGGCGCCGTCTGCCTGCACCTCGGTTCGCGTCGATG
>JANXTP010000160.1 GCA_025352345.1 Burkholderiales bacterium
CCGTTCGCCTGTAGCCGCAGCGTGACAGCCAAATGGCTGGTGTTCAGGGCCTCTTTTTTGGTTACTTTTTTCTGGCCCCGCAGAAAAAAGTAACCCGCCCGCCGGGGCGGATTCCCGGCGCGGTCTCACGAATCAAGCGTATAGATCCAAAGCAGATCCAGCCCGCGGCCGCGCCGCAACGATCGACGCCACCGGCTCGTCATCGACCACCGCAGGACGGGCTGTGCGACCGTTATGCGATGCCGCCTCCCGCTCAGAGGCCTGCCGACCCGCCTGCTCCGAGACGCCGCCGCCGCTGAGGGTGAAGCCAGCATCTTGCAATGAGGTCGCCAGTTCGGCCCAGCCGGCTTCGATGACCTGGCGGGTCTGTGCCCGATCGGCGCCGAAATCGACACGGGCCTGGTCGCCATGCATCGTGATGTGCACCGACACCGGCCCGAGTTCAGCAGGGTTCAGGTGCAGTTCGGCCTTCGACAGCCCGCCGCGCGCGAATACGCTGACCTGGGCGGCCAGGGCCTCGTGGAATCCGGGATCGCCGACGGCGGTCGACACGGTGGCGGTGGCCGGGATCGCCGCGTCAACCGATCCTGCAAGGTGGGCCAGCCCGTGACCGGCGATCGCGGGGCCCAGGCCCGACGGCGACACATCGAATGCGGCCGGGGCCTTCGCAGCCTCATCGAGCTTGCCGACGCCCGCGGACAGCGCGGAGAGATTTGCCAAAGCGGCATTGGGCAGCGCGCCAGCGAGGGTGGAGGCATCGGCGGCCGTCTGCTGGGCACCCGGCACCAGGGTCTGCACCGCAGGGCCGAGCCCGTGGTCGTCACCGACGGTGTTGGCCAGCGCGGTGGCGACGTTGGGGTCGGTGCCCTTCACGCCCCAGACTGGGCCTTCGGGCGCATCGGTACCGGCAGCGCCCGGGAACGGCTTGCCGAGCGCGGCCAGCCGGGTCGCTGCCGGGTTGAGTGGGTCGGCTGCTGCATCGCCTGCGGCCGCCGCGGGTGTCGCCACTGGCGCGGGCGGCGCCCCCAGGGCCAGCAGCGAGACCAGGTCGCTGGCGCTGCCATCGGTCCGGGTAGGGTGCGCATCGCCGTCTGTCGATGCGGTGGCGTCGGTGGCTTCAGCCGATGTATCGGCATCGGCGGTGTGGTCTGGCGCGTCGTTCGCAGCGTCTGCGCCGCCACTGCGGGCCGCTTTGCTCGGTTGGCTTGGTGCGTCAGATGCGCGGCGGTCGACAGCGTCGGCCTGGCTGTCAGCGTTGTCATGGGTGTCTGGGGCGGCATGCCGCGCAGCACGTCCCGGTGATGCGTGATTCGCCGCAGAACGGGCGGCGGATACCGGCGGCTGTTGCGCCGCCACCGCTGCGGCACGGCTGTGAGCCAGCAATCGCGAGAACGTGGCCTTGCTGCTGTCGTCCTTGGCCTCAGCCGCCTTGTCCGAAGACTTCGCCGACGCAGCGCTGATCGCGGCGTTTTGCGGCTTCAGGTTCAACGCGTTCAGCGCCCGCGAACTGTCCAATGCGCTCATCAGACTGCCCTCCGCGCTGTGCGCTGCGGGATGAGCGCTGGGGAGCGGCCCGGCGCGCTCATGCTGCACCTGCCAAACCGGCGGCCGACTGACGCCAGGCGGCACGGGAGGCGAATTCGTCACTGGCCTTCTGCTCGCGGCGCTGCGCGGCGGTGTGGGCTTCGGCGACACGGCGCTCGATCAGCTTGCGCACCGAGGCGACACGCATTTCACCATCGCGCAGTGCGAGCCGGGCGTTGTCGAGTTCGGCATCGGCCTGCGCCGCAACAGCGCGCTGCTGCTCGACCGCCTGCGTCAATCGCTCCATGAAACCGCGGTAGCAGTTGACCAGCTCCATCCGACCGTCGGTGCGGAACTGATGCGCCCAACGCTTCTCGTATTCACGACGGTAGGTCAGCAATTGCTCTGCCTGGGTGGCAGCCATCTGCTGCGCCTGCGCGGCACGTTGGCAGGTCAGGGCCAGCTCATCGCGCTCGCGCTCGACCTGGCCCAGCAGGGTCATCAGGGGTTGCAGGATGCTCATCATCAGTGCCTCAGGTCAGAGGGAGAAAGTCAGCTCGACACCACCGAACGCAGCCACTCGACACTGCTGTCGAGGGTGGCCGGCTGGTGCATGTCCTGCTGCAGGAACTGGGTCATCGGCGCGTGCAGGCGCACCGCGCTGTCGAGTTCGGCGTCGTGGCCGGGCGCGTAGGCACCGAGCTGGATCAGGTCGCGCGCCTTCTGGTGCTTCGAGTGCAGTTGTCGGAAGCGCCGCGCCGATTCAACGTGCGGCACCGGGGCCACATTCGTCATCACTCGCGAGATCGAGCGTTCGATGTCAATCGCTGGGTAGTGGCCGGCTTCGGCCAGTTCGCGCGACAGCACGATGTGGCCGTCGAGGATGCCGCGTGCCGCATCGGCGATCGGGTCCTGCGGGTCGTCGCCTTCGGTCAGCACGGTGTAGATCGCGGTGATCGAGCCGCTGCCGGCCATGCCGTTGCCGCTGCGCTCCACCAGCTGCGGAAGTTTGGCAAAGCAGCTGGGCGGATAGCCCTTGGTGGCCGGTGGCTCGCCGATGGCCAGCGCAATCTCGCGCTGTGCCATCGCGTAGCGGGTCAGCGAATCCATCAGCAGCAGCACATGCTGGCCGCGGTCACGGAAATGCTCGGCCACCGCGGTGGCGTAGTTCGCGCCCTGCATGCGCGTGAGCGGCGGCGCATCGGCCGGTGCGGCCACCACCACCGAGCGGGCCAGGCCATCAGCGCCGAGGATGTCCTCGATGAATTCCTTGACCTCGCGGCCGCGTTCGCCGATCAGCCCGACGACGATCACGTCGGCCTCGGTGTAGCGGGCCATCATGCCCATCAGCACCGACTTGCCGACGCCGGTGCCGGCAAACAGGCCCAGACGCTGGCCACGGCCGACGGTGAGGATCGCGTTGATCGAGCGCACGCCGGTGTCCAGCGGGGTGCGCACCGGGTCGCGGTCCATCGCGTTGATCGCCCGACGCACCAGCGGCGCGTTGTGCACATCGACCAGTGGGCCCTTGCGATCCATCGGGTGGCCCTGCGAATCGACGACGCGGCCGAGCAGGCCGTCACCGACCGGCAGGTGCAGCGTGCGGTCCAGGCTGCGTCGCCACGGGTGGCGCGGTGCACCCAGTTGCAAGGGCACCGTCGGCGAGGATTTCGGCACCACGCGGGCGCCGCTGGCCAGGCCGTGCACATCGCCGGTGGGCATCAGGTAGGTGCGGTCGCCAGAGAAGCCAACCACCTCGGCAGGCACCGGGGGCTGGCCGGCCATGCGCACCTCGCACACCGAGCCGACCGGCTCGCGGATGCCTGCCGCTTCCAACACCAGGCCGGCCACGCGCACCAGCATGCCCTGGGTTTCCAGCGCCACCGGATCGGCGGCGAACATCTGCAAGGTGTCGAGGTAACGCGTCCAGTCGTCGGATCGGTCGCTGGCACTCTCCTGCGCCTTCTGGCTGAGGGCGGCGCGTTGCAGCGCGTCGTTTTCGAGCGGGCTGTTGATCATCGCGGGGCCTCGTCGGTGTCGGCATCGGGCAGCGCGTCGGGTTCGGCGTCCGGCCACTCGGTTTCCGCCCCCAGCGCGGCCGAGGCGCGGCGCCAGCGGGCGGCCACGGTGCCATCGACGCTGGCGATGTCGCTGTCAACGCGGCAGCCGCCGCGCGACATGCTGACGTCTGGGATCAACCTCGCTCCGCGCGCCTGCAGCACATCAGCGGCACCTTGCGCGACCAGCGGCTGGTCATCGGGATGCACGCGCACGGTGATGTGGCGCGCGCTCAGCAGCAGAGACTCGACAGCTTCCTGCGCCACCGCGGCGACCAGCTCCGGGCGCACCGCCAATTCGCTGCGCACGACCTGGCGCGCCATTGAGGTCGCACACACCGCGATCGCCTGCGCCAGCTGCTGCTGCAGGCCGTCGAGCTGGGCGCCGTGTGATTCCACCAGGCGTCCGAGCTGGGCGGTGATCTGCGCGGCATAGCTTTGCTTGAAACCGTCCAGCGCAGCGAGCCCATCGCGGTAACCATCCTGGTAGCCGCTCTGCCGCGCCGCGCGCAATTGCGCGGCCAGTTGCTCGGCGACCGACAGCGTCGGCGCCTCGGGCTCGGCCGTCGGCATGCCGGCGGTGGCCTGCGGGTCGGCGCCCGACAGCGCGCTCGGGTTCCAGGCCTCGAAGGAGCTGAGCTCCTCACGCGGGATGAAACGCGCGTAGGCCGAGGCCTTGCCGCTCCCTTCCGGCGAGGGCACGTTCTTGAACTTAGAGGAAGTCATCGTCGCCGCCGCTCGCCAACTGGATCTGACCTTCGTCGGCCAAGCGGCGGACGATCTTCAGAAGCTCCTTCTGTTCGCTCTCGACTTCGCTGACGCGCACCGGGCCTCGCGAATCGAGGTCTTCGCGCAGCGTTTCGGCTGCACGCGTAGACATGTTGCGGAACACCTTCTCGCGCATCTCCGGCGTCGCGCCCTTCAGCGCGATGACCAGCGACTCGCTCTGCACTTCCTTCATCAGCGTCTGGATCGCCTTGTCGTCGAGCTTCTCCAGGTCGTCGAAGGTGAACATGTTGTCCATGATCTTCTGCGCCAGCTCGTTGTCGGCTTCGCGGATGTAGTCAAGCACCGCGGTCTCGATGCTGCCGCCCATCATGTTGATGATCTCGGCGGCCGGCTTCACGCCGCCGAGTGAGGCCTTGCGCATCTTGTCGCCGCCGGCCAGCACCTTGCTCATCACCTCGTTGAGGTCTTTCAGCGCCGAGGGCTGGATGCCATCGAGCGTCGCAATGCGCACCAGTACTTCGTTGCGCTGGCGCTCGTTGAACAGCTTCAGCACCGACGACGACTGGTCGGGGTCCAGGTGCACCAGGATCGCCGCGACGATCTGTGGATGCTCATTGCGCAGCAACTCGGACACCGACTGCGGATCCATCCACTTCAGGCTTTCGATGCCCGACACATCGCTGCCTTGCATGATGCGGTCGATCAGCAGGTTGGCCTTGTCGTCGCCGAGTGCGCGGCGCAATACGCTCTTCACGTATTCGTCGTTGTCGGCCACCAGCATGCTCTGCTCACCGGCCATTTCCGAGAATTTCACCAGCACGCCTTCGACGCGGTCGTGCGTGATCGCTTTCATCCTGGCGATGGTCTCACCCAGCGCCTGTACCTCTTTCGGTGCCAGGTGCTTGAAGACTTCAGACGCCTCCTCTTCGCCGAGCGACATCAGCAGGATGGCGGCGTTCTCCAGACCTTCTTCGGGCTTATCGGCGCTCATCATCGTGTCATCCGTGGGCGATGCAGGGAAAGGCGCGCGCAGTCATCACGCCGCCTGGCCGTTGACCCAGCTGCGCACGATGTGCGCCACCGCGGCCGGGTTTTCCTTGGCCAGCGAGCGCGCGGCATCGAGCCGGGTGGTGTCGCGCGGTGCTTCCAGCGCCTGCATGCGCGGTGCCGGCAGACCGGGCAGCGATTCGGTGCCGCCGACGCTGGCGTCGATCGCAGTGCCGGGTGGGGGCACCGTCGGCGTCAGCGCGGCCTTCAAGCCCGGCTTGATCATCCCGAAGAACACCAGCAGCGCGACCAGCGACAGCCCGGCGGGCACGGCGGCGGCGCGCAACATGTCGAGGATCTCGGGCTGCTTCCAGATGGGGGTATCGACCACCGTCACCGGCTCGATCTTGAAAGGCGCGTTGATGACACGCACCGAGTCGCCGCGCTCCTTATTGAAGCCGATGCTTTCCTGCACCAGCGCGGTCAGTTTTTCCAGCTCTGCTGGCGCCAGCGGCACCTGCGTGACCTTGCCCTTCGGATCGGTGACGCTGCGGTTGTTGACGACCACCGCCGCATTCAGCCGCTTGACGGACCCGGTCGCGTTGCGCGTGACGCGCACCGTCTCGTCGACCTCATAGTTCTTCACCGCTTCGCGCCGGCTGTTGCCTCCGGCGCCGCCCGCCTGGGCGGTCTGCAACGGCACCGCGGCGCCGGTGAGCGGCGCGGTGGCCGGCAGTGGCGGCTGGTTGCTGGCGGCACCCGGCACACCCGAGGGCGTCGCCGGGTTGCTGCCCGACTGCTCGGTCGTCTGTTCGCTGCGCACGGTGACTTCGGCGCTGGCGCCCTGGTTCGGCTTGAAGAGCTTTTCAGTTGACTCGATCTGCGCGAAGTCGATGTCGGCGGTCACGTTGGCACGCAGGTTGTCGCGGCCGACCACCGGCTCCAGCAGCTCGGCGATGCGCTTGGTGTAGCCCTGCTCGATCTGCGCGATGTACTGCAGCTGCTGCGCGTCGAGGCCGGCTTGCGCGTCGGTGTCGGGCGGTGAGGAGATCAGCGAACCGGTCTGGTCGAGCACGCTGACGGCTTTCGGGCTCATCTCAGGCACGCTGCTCGACACCAGGTGCACGATGCCGGCCACCTGGCCACGCTCCAGCGCGCGACCGGCATGAAGCGTCAGCACCACCGAGGCACTGGGTTTCTGCTGCTCACGGAAGAAGCCGTTCTGGTTCGGCAGCGCGAGGTGAACCCGTGCACTTTCGACCGCCGCCAGCGAGGTGATCGAGCGGCTCAGCTCGCCTTCGAGGCCGCGCTGGAAAGTCAGCCGTTCCTGGAACTGGGTCTGCCCGAAGCGCGCACCATCCATCATCTCGAAGCCCCCAACCGATGCCTTGGGCAGGCCGGCCGACGCCAGCTTCAACCGGGCATCGTGGACCATCGATGAGGGCACCAGGATCGCATTGCCACCGTCGGAGTGACGGTACGGGATGTTCATCTGAGACAGCTGCGCAATGATCGCGCCGCCGTCCTTGTCGGACAGGTTGGCGTACAGCACCTTGTAGTCACCCTGGCTGCTCCACACCAGCAAGGCCAGCACCACGCCGGCCAGCGCGGCAGCGCCCAGACCGAGGTTGAATTTGCTTTTCGGAGGCAGGGCCGCGAGGCGGGCGCCGAAGCCGGGGGCGGCGTTCAGGGCACCGGGGGACTTCAGAATGACAGCGTTGTCCATCGTTCTCGTTCAATGCGTGTGCGAGGCCGAAAGTGCCGGCCGATAGGAGTCATTATTCGAAGGTCAGCGTGACTCTCAAGGACCGAGAAGCAAAGCAAACCCCCGCCAGTTCGCCCCATCGTGGCGCGCTCGTCTGGCTACGATGGCAAGTATCAAAACCTGCCGTTCGTGCGCTGAATCGAGGCGCAGGCCGCGGTGGATTTCAGGGGTACGCAATGAATGTCACGCTCAAGCCGTTCGACTTTGCCCAGGCGGTAGCGCGCGCCGGGTTGAACACGCAAGGACAGCCGCTGGGCAAGGCCGCGGCGGCCGCAGGCGGTGGCTTTCAGGCGGCGCTGACGCAGGCGCTGGGCGCCGTTAGCGACACGCAGGTCGAAGCGGGGCGGTTGCAGCGCGAGGTGCAACTCGACAACCCGAATGTCAGCATCGAAGAGACGATGGTCGCGATGCAGAAGGCACAGATCGGCTTCCAGGCGACGATCCAGGTGCGCAACAAGCTGGTGCAGGCTTACAGCGACATCATGAACATGCAGGTGTGAGGCGACGGCTCACGCCCCGCGTGAATTCACGCTGTCTTCACACCTTCTGATCCAGCGTTTCTCCGAGCAGGGGCACACGGCCATAGGGTGAAGGTTGCTTCGACGCGGCTTCCAGCTGCCTGGTTTCCCAGCTCAACCAGGGGAAGCGACGCACCATCGGTTCGGGCGGCGCGGGCGGCTTGTGGTCCTGCTGAGACGACTGCTGCGATGAATCGCTGGTGGCGTCGGCGGCCCTGACGGCGCCGACCGTCGGATCCACCGAACCGATGGCGGAAACTTTGCTGACGCTCATGATTCGCTCCTGGCATCGAGGCGGGATACCTGTCTCCTGGATGTCGGCGGCGGCCCGTCTGACTTGACGGTGGGACACCGTCGATATGTAACGAAGCGTCGACTTTCTCTCAGTCGAGGGCGATCAAGCGCCGGCGCTTCTGGGTCTGGTCGATGTAGCGCTGCAGCGCCCGCAGGCTGTCGCTGCCGACATTGACCATCTCGCAGCCCAGCCGAACACCCCCCGCGTCGTGCTGCAGCGAGGTGACATGCTGCAGTCGCAGCGGCGTGGTGATGCGGGTGTCGGCATCGAGGTCGAGTTCGACGCCGTTGAGCAGCACACCGGGCTCGATCATCGGCACATCGTCAGGCAGGAACAGCGCGCAGCCGCCGATGCTGACGTCGAGCACGCGCAGCGTGAGCGGCATGTCGCGCAACATCGGATGGTGCAGCCGCGCCGACGGAGCATGCCGCAGCAGCGGTCGCACACGGTAGCCGTTGCGACGCTGAAAGCGGAACATGTCGCGCGGGTAGCCGCAGCTGATGGCGCTGGTGCGGCCGTTGTGCACCAGCAGCAGGCCCTGCAGATCGAACTGCAGCTTGACGCTGTCGAGGTAGCCGACGGCCACCGCTTCATTGCATTCGATCAGCGCTTGCAGCTGCGGCGATTGGGCATCGGCGCTGAAGCTGATGACGCCACGGGCGGCATCGACCGTCCACAGCGTGACCGCGACCGCCGTGCCATTCGGTGCGTTCAGGTTCAGCACCGCATTGGCATCGAGCAGCTGCTTGAGCATCGCCGCCAGTTCGACCGGCGCGGTGATGTGGAAGTCGTCGAGACCGCCATGGGCGGCGGCCACGGCGTCCAGCGGCATCGGCAGCGTGTCCATGGGCAGTGAAGGCTCAGTGCAGCGTGGTGCGCGTGCCACTCAGAATCTGGTCGAGTCCTTCGAGCCAGGGCTCGGCCAGCACACGCACCTCGGCGTCGTTGACCAGGATGCGCTGCATGATGCGCGACTTCAATTGCCGTTCTTCAGTGGCCAGCTTTTGATTCGCGGCGGCATGCTTGAGCTGCGAGATCAGCAGCGCGCAGGCGCCTTCGAGCTTGACCACCGCGTCCCAGTTGCCGTTGCGTGCCGCGTCGAGCATGTCCTGGCTGGCGCGTTCGATCGCCTCGTAATACTGAAGCAAGGTGGTGCCCATGGCAGATACGGTTGGAGTGGGTTGAGGTTGCGGCTTCATCCGTTGACAGCCCGCTTCGGTGCTGGTGCGGCGGCCTGCGCGGAAATCTGCGTCCAGGCTTCGCGCAAGGGCTGCACGAGGTCGGCACACTCTTGCAGCATGGACTCGTCATTGCGCAAATTGGCCAGCGTGAGTCGCCGCGCCACATAGCCGTAGAGCAGGCTCAGGTTGGCAGCGAGTTCGCCGCCAGACGCCATGTCGAGGCCGCCGGTCAGCCCTTCTTCGACGATGCGCACCGCGCGGCTGATGCTGCGGCACTTCACCTCGGTGTCGTTCGTGCGCAGCGCACCGCGGGCCTGGGCGATCGATTCGAGCAGTCCGTCGTAGAGCATTTCGACCAGTCGGTGCGGCGTCGCACCATCGACGGCGGAGGTGACACCGACCTCGCGATATGCATTTGACTGACCGTTGAAACTGGCATTCCGGAAGGGGTTGGCGGCGGCGTACATCGCTGGTGTCCTGAAGAAGTCCGTGTGCTTTTTTTATCGGCACGGCTGCCCTCCCACTTGAGTGCGCGAACCCCTCAGGCGGTCTTATTCGTCGCGAAGAATTGCTGGTTGATGTAGGTGTTCAGGCTGTTCAACTGGCTGATCTTGGTGTCGAGTCCGCCGTACTGCGCCAGCAGCCGTGCTTTGGTGGCAGCAATGCGCGTCTGGAGTTTCGCCACGTCGTCGTCGTTGCGTTTGATTGAGGCCTGTAACCCAGCTGACCGTGTCGTGAGCGCACCGTCGGTATTGGTCAAGGCACTGGTCAACGTGGTCAGTCGAACCGCCAGGCCAGCCGCTGGGTCGCCGTTGGCTCCCGACCCCGCATTGGAGAAAGCCTTGGCCACTTCGCTCGGGTTGCTCAGTGCCGCCGTCAGCTTGGCGTCATTGACCAGCAGCCCCCCTGCGGCCTGCACCTGGATGCCGAGATCCGACAACGTCTGAAACACCGATGACGCGCCGCTGGGAGACGTCACCGCCGAACGCAGCTGTCGTTGCAGTGACAGCGTGGCACCGTCACCTTGCAGGGTCGCTGCGGTCTTGGTGGTGGGGTCGTACTTGGTCTGCGCGGTCAGGTAGGTGTTGATGTCGTTGTACGACTTGACGAAGTCGTTGATGGCCTTCTTGAACGCATCGTTGCTCGGGCCCACCTGGATCTGCACTGCCGCGGTCGTGACCTTGGCGACGTTCAGCGTGACACCCTCGATCGCATCGGCGAAGGTGTTGGTGGCGGACGTCACTGCTAGGCCGTTGACCGTCGCCTGCGCGTTTTTCGGCTCCACCGTCTGCGTCAGCTTGCTGGCGGCCGGCGCGCCCGGGTCGTAGCCCAGGCTGGCCAACGACGGCGGATCGGTGGGCAGCACCGGCAACGCGGTATCGGCGGTAGCGGAGATGCGGATCGCATTTGCGATGCCCGTGGTCGTCGACTGGATGGCCAGCCGCGCGCCCGAAGCGTCCTTGACGATCGACGCCGTGACCCCGGCGTTCGCCGCATTGATCTTGGTGCGAATGCTTTCCAACGAATCCTCACCGGTACCAATCACGATGCCGACTGACTTCGGCGGCGTCTGCGCGGTAAAGACATTGCCTGCGCTGTAGCTGCCGAGCTCGATCGAGGCTTCCAAATCGCAGCCTAACCTAATCGCTACTTAGTGCACGTGTGGCTTGCCTTGAGGTTTTGCATTAGGGTCTATTGGTTGTGGGTCCAAAGTTGCTACGGTCATATTATCTTTAACCAGATATTTTTTTGCCACTGCCTGTACTTGCTCTGAAGTGACCGCTTTAATATTAGCAATATAATCTCGGCTTAACTTCCATGAATACCCAGTTGTTTCTAAAGTACCCAGTTCCATTGCTTGACCAAACATAGAGTCGCGTTTATATACTTCAGACGCAATGACACTCGCTTTAATACGATTGAGTTCATCTAGTGTTGCACCTGATGTTTTAACAATATCCACTTGGGCTAATAGGGCAGCCTGTAGTTCAGCGACTGTTTTACCTTCGCTTGGTGTGCCATCTAGTTCAAATAAGCTTTCGCGACCACGATTAGAACTATCATAACCAGCACTCACATCCACAGCGATTTGCTGCTCACGCACTAAATGCTGGTTAAGGCGAGCAGCATCGTTACCGCTTAACACACCGGCTAACACTTCTAGCGCATACGGTTCCCACGCTTGCTCTGGTGTTTTAGGAGCATCATTAATCGTTGGTGCATGAAAGCCTATGAGTATATAAGG
>JANXTP010000174.1 GCA_025352345.1 Burkholderiales bacterium
GCTAGGCCGTGCCCCCGACCGTCAGGCCGTCGATGCGCAGCGTGGGCTGACCTACGCCAACCGGAACGCTCTGGCCTTCCTTGCCGCAGGTGCCCACGCCGGGGTCGAGCTTCATGTCGTTGCCGATCATGCTGACGCGGGTCAAGGCGTCGGGGCCGTTGCCGATGATGGTGGCGCCCTTCACCGGGTACTGGATCTTGCCGTTTTCGACCCAGAACGCCTCGCTGGCCGAGAACACGAACTTGCCACTGGTGATATCGACCTGTCCGCCACCGAAGTTCGACGCGTACAGGCCGCGCTTGAGTCCGGCGATGATTTCTTCCTTCGTCTTGTCGCCCGACAGCATGTAGGTGTTGGTCATCCGCGGCATCGGCACGGCGGCATAGCTTTCGCGGCGCCCATTGCCGGTGGGCTTGACGCCCATCAGCCGCGCATTCATCGCGTCCTGGATGTAGCCCTTCAGGATGCCGTCTTCGATCAGCACATTGCGCTGGCTGGCGTTGCCCTCGTCGTCTACGTTCAGCGAGCCGCGCCGGTCGGGCAGCGTGCCGTCGTCGAGCACGGTCACGCCCTTGGCGGCGACGCGCTGGCCGATCAGGCCGCTGAAGGCGCTCGATCCCTTGCGGTTGAAGTCGCCCTCCAGGCCGTGGCCGATCGCTTCGTGCAACAGCACGCCGGGCCAGCCGGAACCGAGCACCACACTCATCTCTCCGGCTTTTGCCGGGCGCGATGACAGGTTGGTCAGCGCCGCGTTCACCGCGTCGTTGACGTAACTCTCCAGCAAGCCGTCGTCGAAGTAGCCATAACCGAAGCGGCCGCCGCCACCGCTGCTGCCCGTCTCGCGGCGCACCACGCCCTTGAAGGTCTGCTCGGCGATCACCGTCACGTTCATCCGCACCAGCGGGCGCACATCGGCCGCCCGCATACCGTCGGCGCGCGCGACCAGCACCACGTCGTACTCGCCGGACAGGCTGGCCATCACCTGCTTGATGCGCGGGTCCTTCGCGCGGGCCATCTTTTCCACCCGCTCCAGCAGCGCTACTTTCTGCGTGCTGCCCAACGAGGCGATCGGGTCCATCGGGGCGTACAGCACCCGGCTGCCGGCCACCTTGCTCGCGGTATTGATCTTGACGCGGCGGCTCTGCCCGGCCGCTGCGATCGTGCGCACCGTTTGCGCGGCGTCCATCAGCGCGGCTTCGGAGATGTCGTCGGAATACGCAAAGGCGGTCTTCTCGCCAGCGACGGCGCGCACGCCCACGCCCTGATCGATGCCGAAGCTGCCGCTCTTGACGATGCCCTCTTCCAGGCTCCAGCCCTCGCTGCGGGTGTACTGGAAGTACAGGTCGGCATCGTCGATGCGGTGGGTGGCGATGGCCTGCAAGGCACGCGAGAGAGAAGCCTCGGTCAGGCCGAACGGCTCGATCAGCAGCTGCTGGGCAACCGCCAGACGTTCGATGGTGGGTTCGCGCGAAATCATCGGTGGACTTTCAAAGCTTGAAATTCATTGTAGAAGTGGCCCGCACCCGCGGTGATTTCAAGGGGCTGTCGAGGGCGCGTCCTTCAACGCGAGCGCCCGGGCATACAGCGCATTGCGCGGCGCGCCGGTCAGCGAGGCGGCCAGCGATACCGCCTGCTTCAGCGGCAATTCGGCCAGCAAGGTCTGCAGCACCTCCTCATGGCGCGCGCTGGCGTCGGCCGATGCGGTGGGGGCCACGGCATGCAGCACCAGCACGAATTCGCCGCGCAGGCGGTTCGCGTCGGCCGCCAGCCAGGCAGGCAGCGCCGCTGCCGGCAGCGTGGCCACCGTTTCGAACTGCTTCGTCAGCTCGCGGCACAGGGTGACGGCGCGCGCGCCACAGGCTTCAGCCAGCCCCTGGGCCAGCGACTCGATGCGGTGCGGTGCCTCGAACAGCACCTGGGTCTCGCCGGCGGCGGCCAGCGCCTTCAGCGCGAGGGCGCGCTCGTTGCCCTTGGTTGGCAGGAAGCCGATGAAGCGAAAGCCGCTGCCCACCGTGTCGCCGGCCACGCTGACGGCGGTGACCGCGCTGCTGGCGCCAGGAATCGCCACCACCGTGCGCCCGGACGCCGCGACCGCCGCGACCAGTGCCGCACCGGGATCACTGATTGCTGGCGTGCCGGCATCGCTGACATAGGCGACGCGCTCGCCACGCGCCAGCCGGGCAATCACATCGCCCGCCGACGATTGCTCGTTGTGCTGGTGTACCGCCAGCAGAGGTTTGTCCAGGCCCAGGTAGCGCATCAGCGGCGCAGTGTGGCGGGTGTCTTCGCAGGCCACCGCGTCGACTTGCGACAGCACATGGATGGCGCGCAGGGTCAGGTCGGCCAGGTTGCCGATCGGTGTGGCCACCACATACAGTGCGCCCGCGGGATACTGCTGGCCGCCAGCGGCTGCGGCAGCCGCCTGAAGCAACAGGGAGGCGGGAGTGGTGGTCACGACGAAGGCGGTGGGAGATGGCGGCGAGGCCCGCGCGCTGGCGCATCTGCAAGCCCATGGGCTTGCGCTCGTGCAGCGCAATTATCGGGTTGCCGCTGGGCCGAGTGCCCGCGGCGGTGAAATCGACCTGGTGATGCGCGATCGCGACGGCACGCTGGTGTTCGTCGAGGTCCGGTCGCGCAAGACCGCAGGCTTCGGCGGTGCCGCGGCGACGGTGGGCACCGCGAAGCAACGCAGCTTGGTGTTTGCCGCCCATTGCTATCTGCGCGGACAGGCCACACCGCCGGCCTGCCGCTTCGATGTCGTCGCGATCGAAGGCGATCAGGTTGTGTGGCTGCAGGCGGCTTTTGATGCCGGGTAGCTAGTGGAACCCGCCGTGCACCACAACCGCACGGAACCGATGCACCACATCGGCGTCTATCATCGATCGTCATGATTGAGCAACGCATCCAGCAGCAGTTTTTCGACAGCGCCGACCTGATGTACGCGGCGGCTGACGTGCTCAGCAGGCCGATTGCAGACGCGGTCGAGGCGGTGATGGGTTGCATCACCGCCGGCGGCAAGTTGATGGTCTGCGGCAATGGCGGTTCGGCCAGCGATGCCCAGCACTTTGCCGCCGAGTTCGTGGGCCGCTTCGAGCGTGAGCGCCCCGGTCTGGCGGCCTTGGCACTGACCACCGACACCGCCATCCTGACCGCCATCGGCAACGACTACGACTTCAATTCCATCTTTTCGAAGCAGGTGCAGGCGTTGGGTACGCCGGGTGATGTGCTGATCGCCATCAGCACCAGTGGCAATTCGGCGAATGTGCTGGCTGCGGTGCAGGCCGCCCACGCGAAAGACATGACGGTGATCGCGCTGACCGGCCGCGCGGGCGGCAAGCTCGGCGCGTTACTGATGGACACGGACGTGCACATCTGCGTGCCCCACGATCGCACCGCCCGCATCCAGGAAATCCATGGCCTGGCCTTGCACTGCCTGTGCGACGCGGTGGATCAACAGTTACTCGGAGAACAAGAGTGAATCGAATCTCGAAGCTTGCTGCAGCCACCTTGGCCGCAGTCACGGTGTCAACCAGCCTGACCGGTTGCTTCCCGCTGCTGCTCGGCGGCGCGATGGTCGGCGGCACGGTGGTCTACACCGACCGACGCACCTCGGGCACCCAGCTTGAAGACGAGGCGATCAAATTGAAGGCGTCGAACCGCCTGAGCAAGGAACTCGGCGAACGCGCTCGCGTCAGCGCGGTCAGCTACAACCGGCTGGTACTGCTGACCGGCGAGGTCAGCGGCGAGGCCGACAAGGCGGTCGTCGCCCGCATCGTGTCAGGCATCGACAATGTGCGGTCGATCGTCAACGAGGTGACGGTGGTCAGCGCCCATCCGACGAACACCCAGGCCAGCGATGCGCTCGTCACCGGCAAAGTCAAGGCCTCGCTGGTCGATTCGAAAGACATCTTCGCCCAGTCGGTGAAGGTCGTCACCGAGCGCGGCACGGTCTACCTGATGGGTCGCGTCACCGAGCGCGAGGCCAATCGCGCCACCGAGATCGCCCGCGGCGTCAGCGGCGTCGACAAGGTCGTGCGCGTCTTCGAGGTGATCACCGAAGCCGAGCTGGCCAACATGCAAGCCCCGTCCCCACCGCCACCCCGAACCGAACGCTGACGCCCCAGCCCCGCGCGCCGCGGGGTTCAGGCGTTTCAGCGCAAGCGGGTGATCAGGCTCGACGTGTCCCAGCGGCGCCCGCCAGTGGCCTGCACGTCGGCGTAGAACTGATCGACCAGCGCGGTGACTGGCAGCCGGGCGCCGTTGCGTTGGGCTTCGTCCAGCACCAGCCCGAGGTCCTTGCGCATCCAGTCGACAGCGAAGCCGAAGTCGAACTTGCCTTCGACCATCGTCGGGCCGCGCTGGTCCATCTGCCAGCTCTGCGCAGCGCCCTTGCCGATCACACCCAGCACCGCCTTCATGTCGAGGCCGGCCTTCTCACCGAAGGCGATCGCTTCGGCCAGCCCCTGCACCAACCCGGCAATCGCGATCTGGTTGACCATCTTCGCCAGCTGGCCGGAGCCGCTCTCGCCGAGCAGCGTCACCGCTTTCGAATAGGCCATCGCGACCGGTTGCATGCGTGCGAACGCGGCGGCATCGCCACCGCACATCACCGTGAGCGCCCCATTGACCGCGCCGAGGTTACCGCCGGACACCGGGGCGTCGATTAAGCGCAGGCCGAGCGGCAGCGCCGCGGTGCTGAGTTCACGCGCCACCGCGGCCGAAGCGGTGGTGTGATCGACGAACACCGCGCCGGGCGCCATACCAGCGAACGCGCCCTGTTCCCCGAGCACGACCGAGCGCAGGTCGTCGTCATTGCCGACGCAGGCGAAGACCAGCGTCGCGCCGCTCACCGCCTCGCTCGGCGTCGAGGCGGCCATCGCGTTGAAGGCGCCGTACTCACCGACCCACGCATCGGCCTTGGCCCGCGTGCGGTTGTAGACGGTGACCTGGTGCCCGGCGCGGGCCAAGTGACCAGCCATCGGGTGGCCCATCACACCCAAGCCGAGAAAGGCAACGCATTGCGGGGAAATCGGATCGTAGGTTCGTGTGCTCATCGCCGAATGCTACAGACGCACGCGGAAACAAGCACTACTACTCAGATCAAGCTACACCCAAGGCACGGGTCTCCCGGGCCGATGGGTGTTGCCCCTTGGGGGCCGAGCCCAGGCACAAACAGTCCACCGGACTGTTTG
>JANXTP010000215.1 GCA_025352345.1 Burkholderiales bacterium
CAGGTCATTGCCGACTTCACCAACTTCAACGTCGTCACGAGTGACACGGTGACGGGCAATGTGACCTTGCGTCTGAAGGACGTGCCCTGGGACCAGGCGCTCGACATCATCTTGCAGGCCAAGGGGTTGGGCTTGCGTAAATCGGGCAATGTGATCCTGATCGCGCCGAAGGACGAACTGGCCGCCAAGGAAAAAGCCGACCTCGAGTCGAAACTGCAGATTGCCGCCCTGGAGCCGGTGCGCACGCAGGCCTTCCAACTGAACTACACCAAGGCCGAGGAAATTTCGCGTGGCCTGACGGGCCAGAACTCTGGGCAAGGTGGCGGCGGTGGTGGCGGCGGCAGTGGCTCGACCACGACGCGCATTCTGTCCCCGCGCGGTAGCGTGCTCTACGAGACCCGTACCAACCAACTGTTCGTCAGCGACACCCCTTCGAAGCTGCAGGAAATTCAGGAACTGATCGCGAAGATCGATATCCCGGTGCGCCAGGTGTTGATCGAGGCGCGCATCGTCGAAGCCGACGACTCGTTTGGTCGTTCGCTGGGCGTGCGCCTCGGTGTCAATGACGCCCGCACCGGCAACAATGCGGGCTTCAGCGTCGGCGGCAGCCAGCGCGTCGCAATCGGTGGCAACCTGAACGTGGTCGGCAACCGGACCGGGCAGACCGCAAGCGTGCCGTTGCTCAACGACACCAACTTCCTCAACCTCCCGGCCTCGGCGCAGGGTGGCTTCCAGCCAGCGAGTTTCGCGCTGTCGCTGTTCGGCTCCGGCCTGAACCGGTTCTTGAACCTGGAACTGTCCGCCCTCGAAGCCGACGGTCGAGGCAAGGTGGTGTCGAGTCCGCGCATCGTGACAGCCGACCAGATCAAGGCCGTGATTCAACAGGGAACGAAGATTCCCTACCAGCGCGCCACGTCCAGTGGTGCCACCTCGATCGAGTTCGTCGATGCGACCTTGAAGCTGGATGTGACGCCACAGATCACGCCTGAGGGCAACGTGATCCTCGACGTCATCATCAACAAGGACAGCGTCGGGGCCGTGACCAACAACGTGCCGTCGATCGACACCAAGTCGATTAAGACGCAGGTGCTGGTGGAAAACGGCGGCACAGTGGTCATCGGTGGCATCTTCGAGCAGACCGATCGGTCCGACGTGGTGCAGGTGCCGTTGTTGGGTGACATCCCGGTGGTCGGTAACCTGTTCAAGAGCCGCACCAACTCGTCCAGGAAAACCGAACTGCTGATTTTCTTGACGCCCAAGGTGGTCAGCGAACGCACGGCTGCGCGCTGAGCGTCGGCGCGCTGCACAGCCTGGCGTCGCGGCGCGATGTTCGTCAGCCTGATCGGCATGCCCGGTGGCGGCAAGTCGACAGTCGGGCGCAATCTGGCGCGGCGACTGGGGGTGCCGTTCAGCGACAGCGATGCGGTGATCGAGCGTCAGATCGGCTGCAGCATTCGCGAGTTCTTCGATGCCGAAGGTGAAGACCACTTCCGCGATGTCGAACAGGGCGTGATCGCAGACCTGGTGCGTGCCGACCGCGGCGTGCTCGCCACCGGCGGCGGCGTGGTGCTGCGCGATGCCAATCGCCATGCACTGCACCGGCACACCACCGCGGTCTACTTGCGCTCGACCCCGGAAGAATTGTTTCGTCGGCTGCGGCACGACACGCATCGCCCCCTGTTGCAGGTCGCTGATCCGCTCGCGCGGCTGCGTGCGCTGTTCCAGGTGCGCGATCCGCTGTACCACAGCGTGGCGCATTTCGTCATCGAGACCGGGCGTCCCTCGGTGCACAACCTGGTCAACATGCTGCTGATGCAGCTCGAACTGGCCGGTTTGTTGCCGATGGACGTGGTGCCGTCGCCCGTCGACGGGAGCGAGCCCCTGTTGCAGTGATCGCTCGCCGTCGGCCGCCGCGGCGGCACGGCAAAATAGAGTGATGGCCATTCCGTCACCGATCACCCCACCGCCGATTCCGCCGACCACGCAGCTCCGCATCGATCTCGCCGACCGGGGCTACGACATCCTGATTGGCTGCGGACTGCTCGATCACGCAGACGCCGTGGCCTGTGGTGCTGCGTCATCCGAGGCGCTGATCGTCACCAACACCACCGTCGCGCCGTTGTATGCCGAGCGACTGCGGCGCGTGCTCGCCGGGCACCACGCACGGGTGCACGCCATCGCCTTGCCCGATGGCGAGGCCCACAAGGACTGGGACACGCTGAATCTGATCTTCGACCGGCTGCTTGGTGAGGCCTTCGACCGCAAGACGGTGCTGTATGCGCTGGGCGGCGGCGTGATCGGCGACATGACCGGCTTTGCCGCCGCCTGCTACATGCGCGGCGTGGCCTGTGTGCAGGTGCCGACCACGTTGCTCGCGCAGGTCGACTCGTCGGTCGGCGGCAAGACCGCCATCAACCACCCGGCGGGCAAGAACATGATCGGCGCGTTCCACCAGCCGCTGCGTGTGATCGCCGACCTCGACACGCTGGACACGCTGCCCGACCGCGAGATCTCGGCGGGCCTGGCCGAGGTCATCAAGTACGGGCCGATCGCCGACGATGATTTTCTCGGCTGGATCGAGCAGCACATCGATGCCTTGCGCGCGCGCGACAAGGTGGCGCTGGCCTACGCCGTGCGGCGTTCGTGCGAGATCAAGGCGTGGGTCGTCGGCCAAGACGAACGTGAAGCGGGCCTGCGCGCCATCCTCAACTTCGGCCACACCTTCGGTCATGCGATCGAGGCCGGGCTGGGCTTCGGCACCTGGCTGCACGGCGAGGCGGTGGGCTGCGGCATGGTGATGGCCGCTGACCTGTCGGTGCGCTGCGGCCTGATCGATGCGGCCTACGCGACGCGCATTGCCAGGCTGATCGAGCGCGCCGGTCTGCCGATCCGCGGGCCTCACCTGGGCGCGGCCCGCTACCTCGAATTGATGCGCGTCGACAAGAAATCGGAGTCGGGTCAGATCCGCTTCGTGCTGATCGACGCGCCGGGCCAGGCCAGCCTGCACCCTGCCGATGACGCGCTGGTCGCCGAGGTGATCGAAGCGCATTCGGTGTGAGCGCGCGGCCAAGTACCGCGCTGGCACCGTACGCCAGTGCACCCGAACGCAGCCGCGGCTGTCGACACCGCGAATCCGGGGCGCCGGACCAGACCATCTTCCAGCGCGACCGCGACCGCGTCATCCACAGCACCGCGTTTCGCCGGCTGGCCTACAAGACCCAGGTGTTCCTCAACCACGAGGGCGATCTGTTCCGCACGCGCATCACCCACTCGCTGGAAGTCGCACAACTGGCGCGGTCGATCGCCCGCTCACTGCAGCTGAACGAAGACCTGTGCGAGGTCATCTCGCTGGCGCACGACCTCGGCCACACGCCTTTCGGGCACGCCGGACAACATGCACTCGACGACTGCGTTCGTGCAGCAGACCCGGGCAGCCTGGGCTTCGAACACAACGCGCAGAGCCTGCGCGTGGTCGATCACCTGGAGCAGCAATGCCTGACCCACGACGGGCTGAACCTCAGCTACGAAGCCCGCGAAGGCATCCTGAAGCACTGTTCGCCTCGGCATGCGCGGGCGCTGGAGGCCACCGAGCCGGGGGGCGTGGGTTTGCGCTTCCTTCAGCGCACGCGCCCCAGTCTCGAAGCCCAGCTGTGCAACCTGGCCGATGAGCTGGCCTACAACGCGCACGACATCGACGATGGCGTGCGCGCTGGCCTGCTGGACCAGGCGCAGTTGCTCGAGCTGCCATTTTTCGAAGTCTTCCATCGCGAGGTTCTGGCTGAACACCCGGCAGCCGACGGGCGATTGCTGCTGTTCGAGGTGATTCGTCGGATGCTCGCGTACCAGGTGCGCGACCTGATCGCGGCGTCGAGCGACCGCATCGCGCAACACGCGCCGGTCGATGCCGTCGAAGTGGCCCAGGCGCCTGCCTTGGTGGTGTGTGGCGACGAGGTGTCGGCCGCTGCGACGCGACTGAAGGCGTTCTTGCGCCTGCAGCTGTACCAGCACCCACGCGTGGTGGCCGCCAATGATGTCGTGCGCCAGGTCGTGCGCGACCTGTTTCAGGCCTACCTCGAAGCGCCGGATCAGATGCCGCCGTCGCATGCGGTGCGCATGCCGCTGCAGCTGGCGATCACCGACTACATCGCCGGCATGACCGACCGCTTCGCCTTGCGCGAGCATGCCCGGCTGTTCGGCGATCAGCTCACCAGCCAGCTGCCGCGCCAACTATTACCGTTTTGAGCGCCTGACCGCGGCGTTGCCTGACAAACGGCCGTTCGCAGCAGACCGACGGCAGCCCGCGGCTCGCAGGCAGCGCGGCGCTTCGCAACAATCGGCGCATGTTCCTCGTTCATTGCAATCCACTGGCTGTGCCCACGTCGCCCGCGCGTGCGCAGCACGGATTCACACTGGTGGAAATCCTGGTGGCGATCGTCGTGCTGTCGTTCGGCGTGCTCGGCGTCGTCGGGATGCAGGCGGCTGCGCTGCAGTCCAACCGATCGGCGCGCAACCAATCGACCGCCGTCGCACTCGGCAGGGAACTGGCTGACATGATGCGCGGCAACAAGGACGTGGCGCTGGCGACGGGGTCAGCCAACCCTTATCTGATCGCCAATTACCCCACGACCGCTCCGCAGGCGATGTCCGGTAATTGCTTCACTTCGGCGTGTACCAGCACACTGGCGGTGGCCCAGTTCGACATGAACCAGTGGTTGGCGCGCGTCACCGCTGCGTTGCCTCAGGCTCGTGTGGTGGTCTGCTTCGATGACACCCCTTACGTCACGTCTACCGGGCTGCCTCGGTGGGACTGTACCAGCGCTGCGAACCAGACCCTGGTGGTCAAGATCGGCTGGACGCAGAAATCGCTCGACGTCTCGGCGTCAGCGCCTGAGCAAGCCACCGCGTCGGGCAGCCGGCCGGCCGTGGTGCTGCCGTTGATTGCGGGCAGCGCGACATGAGTACCACTCGCGCCGTTCTGGCCACAGCCCGCCGCCCTTCTCGCCAAGCCGGTCTGACGCTGGTCGAACTGCTGGTCGCAGTCACCCTCGGCTTGCTGGTGACGCTCGCAGCCGTCGCTTCGCTGCTGATCGGCCGGCAAGGTTTCACCTCGGTAGACCAATCGTCTCAGCTGCGCGAGAACGCCCGCTTCGCCGCCAGCCTGATCCAGCGCATCGTCATCCAGGCAGGCTACGAAAGCCACCGCGACGGCACCGTGGCCAGTGCGTGGCGCTACTTTTGTTCCGGTTCGGGCCAGCCATGCGGCGACATCAACGGTGACAAGAATCCTGGGATCGTCGGGTTCGACAACGCGGTGGTCAGCGGCGTGACGTTGCCGACGGGCCTTGTCAACGACAACCGCAGTTCGGGCTGCAGCGGCATCACCGACACCAGCTGTGTCAACGGCGACGACATCCTCGTGGTGCGCTACTGGGGCGACAGCCGCGCCGGCGCGGCGACCGGTGACGGCTCGATGATCAACTGCTCTGGTGCCAACGAACTGGACGGCACGGTGCCGGCCTACAGCATTTTTCACATCCAGCGCAGCGCCTCCGGTGAGCCGACCTTGGCCTGCACCTACCGCGACTCGACCGGCGCCTGGCAGGGGCCCGTGCCGCTGATGCAGGGCGTCGAAGGCTTCCAGGTGCTGTATGGCGTGGACAATGTGACGCCGACCGCCGCTCCGCCCGCAGGGGAGACGGGTCTGGATGGTGTGCCAGACCGCTACCTGCGCGCCTCCCAGCTGACGGTGTCGGGCAATGCCAATGCCACGATGGACAACTGGCGGCGGGTGCGCAGCGTGCACATTGGGTTGTTGCTGCGCGGCGACCCTGGTTCCGCCATCGATCGTGCCGGGACCGCTCAAGCCTACGACGTCCTTGGCCCTGGCTTGACGGACGTCACCAATGACACACTGTCCCGGCTGACGGTGCCGGCCGACGGCCGTCTGCGCCAGAGCATGGTGTTCACCGTGCACCTGCGCAACCGGCAGTACGTGACGCCGCCCACCTGGAGTCCGTGACCATGAAACGTCTTCGTACGTCGTCGGTCGTTCCATCCGCACAGCGCGGTATCGCGCTGGTCGTCGTGATGCTGATCCTGCTGGTCGTCGTGGTGCTCGGCATCGGCGGTGCGCAGATCGCCCTGCTGAGCGAGCGCACCGCGCGCTACGACCGCGATTACCTGATCGCGTCGCAAGCAGCCGAAGCCGCGCTGATGGACGCCGAGTACGACATCCGCGGGCCGGGCGGCACCCGCACGACCCAGTTCGCGCAAGGAAACGACGGCATCTTCGTTTCGGGCTGCAGTTCCAGCGCGACCACTCGCGGACTGTGCCTGCCGAATCCAGACACTGCCAAGCCAGTCTGGGCCCGCGTCGATTTCCTCGACACCAGCACCAGCCCGCCCACCGTCCAGTTCGGCGATTTCACCGGGCGCAGCTTCGACGCAGGCGGAGGCATCCGGCCTGCGCGCAAGCCCCGCTACATCATCGAGTTGATCGACGATCAGGCACCAGGCAACGATGCTTCGGGCGGACAGGTGCCCAAGATGTACCGCGTCACCGCCATGGGCTTCGGCCCGCGCGTCGATGTGCAAGTGGTGCTGCAGATGGTGTTCAGGAAAGAGAAGGGTTGACCATGTCATCACGCACCATGAACCTGTTCTATTCGATGGCAGCCAGCCCGCTCACTCGCTGGGTGGTGTTGCCCGCGCTGTGCGCCGCTGGCCTCGCGATCGTATCGGCACAAACCACCTCATCGCTGCCGCCCACGCTGACCCTGTCGCCCGAGCCCTTGTATGCCCGCGGCGCGCGCGCCAAGCCGACGCTGACGCTGGCGCTTTCGGTGGAGTTT
This sequence comes from Burkholderiales bacterium, assembly GCA_025352345.1. Taxonomy (GTDB): domain Bacteria; phylum Pseudomonadota; class Gammaproteobacteria; order Burkholderiales; family Burkholderiaceae_C; genus PBB1. The sequence continues at coordinate 6,852 of JANXTP010000215.1, forward strand.
CCGACGGTTGGCGCGCAGTACGTCGGCACGCCCAACACCAGCAGTGATGCCAGCTATTTGTCCACCAACAGATACGTCGGCTACTACGACACCGAGAGCTGCTACCTGTACAACCTTAGTTTAGGTGACGCGAGCCTGCGGTACTTCTATCGCAGCGGCGTAGCCACCAACCGCACCTGTGGCGGCACTGGTTTCAGCGGCAATTTCATGAACTGGGCGACCAGTTCGGCGGTCGATGTGCTGCGCCTGGGCTTGACGGGCGGTGACCGCGTCATCGACACCTCTACCCTCACCGTTTTGCAACGGGCGGTGCTGCCCGGCAACTCGGCCAACAACAACACCAACTTCTGGAACGGCACGAACTTCCCTTCGAAGCAGATCACCAGTGCCCAAGCGGCGGGAGCGGTGCCAAGTTCTTTGCTCAATGGCTACTCGGGCACGCTCTATGTGGCCAACTGCCTCAACCGCGTGCATTTCGGCAGCCAGAAGACCGGCAGTTGCAATACGCCCGGCAACAACGGCAATTTGGGTCTGTCGTCTGTTTCGCCCCCGGTCACTGGCCTGACCGTTGACAACTTTTTCTACGCCCGAGTGAGGGTGTGTGAAACCGACGGCTCGGGTGCGTTGACCGACCCACGCACCAACCTCTGTCTGCGTTACCCGAATGGCAACTACAAGCCGGTCGGCAACCTGCAGAAGTACAGCGACCGCGTCCGCGTGGCGGCCTTTGGTTACCTGAACGACAACGACGACACCACGCAGCGCTACGGCGGGGTGTTGCGCGCCCCGATGAAATACGTCGGTCCGCGGGCCTACGACGCCAACTTCTCGTTGATCTCGGGCACCAACGCTACCCGTGAGTGGGACGAAAACACGGGCGTGTTCATGACCAATCCGGATGGTGCCACCGCACCGAACAGCGGAGCGGACAGCAACAGACCGAACTTGCCGATCAGTGGTGTGATCAACTACCTCAATCAGTTTGGTCGCACCGGCACCTTCGGCCAGTACAAGAGGCGCGACCCGGTGAGCGAGCTGTACTACGAAAGCCTGCGCTACCTCCAAGGATTGCCGCCGACGCTGGTGGGCACCAGCACCGCCACCAACGCGACGTACGGCATCAGCGACACCTTGCGTGACGGTTTCCCGGTGGTCTACACCGACTATCCCGCGTATACCGATCCGCACCCGGCGTCTACCGGCACCACGGACTATTCCTGCTTCAAGAACAACATAGTCGGAATCGGGGACATGAACGCCAACGCTGACAAGTTTCTGCCTGGCAACGACCTCTCTGGCTTCGGCGACATTGCACGCACCGCCAGCGACTCGGCCAATGAGCCCGACTTCAAGTTCTGGACTCAAGTGGTGGGTGGTTTTGAGTCGAATCACACACCGGCGGTGTCCTACCCCGACGGCAAAGCCGTCCCGTTCAATGTCCCCAACCGCACGACCAGCAATCCCAACACGACGACCCTCAACACTGCGCGATGGGGCATGGAAAGCCAGACCTTCTCCGGCGGTGCAACCTACTACGTGGCTGGCGCTTCGTACTGGGCCAACACCCACGACATTCGCGGAACGCAGTGGTCGAACACCGCCAAGCAGCGCCCGGGCATGCGCGTGACCACCTATTGGCTCGACGTGAATGAATTCGGGCAGCAGACCGATCCCGCCGTACACCGCATCAGCAATCAGTTCTATCTGTCTGCGAAGTACGGCGGCTTCAAGGATGTGACCGGGTCAGGAGATCCGTTCAAGAAATTGGACACGAGCGGCAGCATCGTCCCGGACACCACCAACGTGAACTGGCAGCGGCAGTCCAGTGACCCCAACCTGCAGGAGGCCAAGAACTATTTCCTGTCGAGTTCTGCCGACACCGTTCTGGCCGCACTCGACGAGATCTTCGCCAACGTTGCGTCCGAAGCCAACAGCATTGCCGGTGGTGCGATCTCGACCTCGCGAGTCACGAGTTCGGGCGGCCTGATTTATCAAGCCCAGTTCGACCCGGCCGATTGGAGCGGTGATCTGGTGGCCTACTCGTTAGGGCTTTCGACCGATGGCACGCAGATCCAGATCGGTTCAGCCACCACCTCGGTCTGGAGAAACTCATCCAACCAGCCCGTGGGTGTGGCTGGCAAGCTCGATGACACGGCGACCAGCAGTCGCAACATCTACGTAGGTTTCAATTCATCGGCGACGACGCCGGTCTTCGACAGCAGTGCCTTCACCTGGGCAGCTGTTGACACCTCCGTCAAGAATGCGCTGTTCACCTCGCCCGAGACGGCCGCTGTGCAGGGCCAGAACCGCTTGAATTACCTGCGAGGTGACCGCTCTCTGGAAGCCGGGGCTACCTCCGCCAGTGGGGTTCCCACGCCAGGGGCTACATTCCGCAAGCGCGGCAGCGTGCTGGGCGACATCGTCAACTCGGGCATCGCTTACGTGGCGGCGCCCACGCAGACGATTTCCGACACCTCGTATGCGAGTTTCTACAGCGCCAACCTGAGTCGCGGGCCTGCTTTGTATGTCGGTGCCAACGACGGCATGCTGCACGCCTTCAGCGCTACCACGGGCGCCGAGCTGTTTGCCTACATTCCGAGCTGGGTGGTCCCCAACCTGATGGCGTTGACCACATCGCCGTACACCCATCGCAGTTATGTTGACGGCACACCGGTGGTGACCGAGGCCAACCTGGGCTCCACCAGTTCGGCAGACTGGCGCACGGTGTTGGTGGGTGGTGCGGGCGGTGGTGGCCAGGGCGTTTACGCGCTCGACGTGACCAACCCGGCGGCCTTCGGCAACAGCAACGTCCTGTGGGAGTTCACCGACAAGCACGATGTCGACATGGGCAACGTGATCGGCACGCCGCAGATCCTGAAGATGAACATCGCGGCCGGCACTGCCACGCCTGACTACCGCTACTTCGCGGTGGTCGCCAGCGGCGTGAACAATCAGGTGGTGGACGGCTATGCCAGCACCACGGGTCGGCCGGCGCTGTTCTTCCTGCAGCTCGACAAGCCGAAATCGGCAGCGTGGCAGTTGGGCGTCAACTACTACAAGGTCAATTTCCCGGTGATCACGACCGACAGCTCGCTGCCGTCGGGCCTGGCCAACTTCACCGTTCGGCTTGGGAACGCAGGCGAAGTTACTTATCTGTACGCCGGCGATCTGCAGGGCAAGCTGTGGAAGCTCGACTTCCGGGCGACCTCGGCGAGCGCGTGGAGCCTGAACAACCTGTCGTACTTCACGAATGGCGGCAGTGCGGTGGCGATGTTCTTGGCCACGGATGCCGCAGGTAACCGCCAACCGATCACGATGGCGCCTGCGCTGACCTTCGGGCCGAGCCGCGGCATCATCGTGTCGTTCGGAACCGGGCGCTACTTGTCGGCAGCAGACAACGCGGCGCCGTTCAAGGCTCAATCGGTGTATTCCGTGTTCGATAACAACACGAACACACTGGACTCCAGCGGTTCACCAGAGGCCGCTGTCTCAGGCCGAGGTCGCCTCAGGCCTGGTACGGTCACTTCCAGCGCAATCACCGTCGCCAGCTTTGCCTGGGGTCGGCCCACTGCAGACATCAACAGCGTCAGCACAGTGGCCGCCGGTTGGTATTTCGACTTCTACCAGTCAGGCACGACGACCAGCGTGACAGGCACCGGCGAACGACAGATCAGCGGCTTCGGCGTGCTGGCCGGGCGCCTGATCTTCGGATCGGTGATCCCTGCAGTGACCAGCTGCGACAACGGCACCGGCAACCTGTTCGTGGTGGACACCTTGAGCGGCAACGGCACTGCGACAGTGTCCGACGTCGGTATCCTCGGCGAACCGTTTCTGACCCGGGTGGGTTACTCAGCGTTGGATCCCAGTGATCCGACCGGGTCCCGCAAGGAAACGACGCGCTACCAGATCATCAAGCAGGGCTCGGGAGGCCTCGGCACCCAGGCCAGCCAGACGATCAACAACACCGTCGGGCGGCTGAGCTGGCGCGAGATCAACAACTACCAGGACGTGAAGAACGCCACCCCATGAAGCCGCGTCCATCGAACTCTCACCACGCGCCCCGAAACTGGATGCGCCAGCCCCGCTGTGGGCGTGGCTTCACCTTGATCGAGTTGATGATCACGGTGGCCATCATCGGTATCCTGGCGGCGATTGCCTACCCGTCGTATCAGGATTCGATCCTGAAGGGCCGGCGCGCTGAGGGGCGCACCGCATTGCTGAACTTGTTGCAGCAGCAAGAGCGTTACTACACGCAAACTGGCAGCTACCTGAAGTTCGGCGCCGCAGCAACCGGGAACACTGGCACCAATGCGGCGGGCACCACCACCGTGACCATTCCTTTCAGGACCACATCGGGCGACTCCACCAGCTTTGCCTACAAGCTGAGTGCCGATGTGTGCAGCAACACGCTGTTGCTCGACGAATGTGTCTTGCTGTCAGCGGTGCCTCAAAGAACCGACGCGGCTGCGGGCACGTTGACGGTGACCAGCAGTGGCACCAAGGATTGCAACGGCAGCAAGCGGCTCACTCCCGGCGTTTGTTGGTGATGAAAACCGCTGCACCCATGTTCCGACGGCAGCGAACAGACGCATCGCAGCCTCGCGGCTTCACGCTGATCGAGCTGATGGTCACCCTCGCACTGGTGGCGATCATGATGGTGCTGGCCGCGCCGAGTTTCATCACGTTTCAGCGGAACTCCCAACTGACATCCACGGCCAACAGCTTCCTCGCGTCGCTGTCGGCAGCGCGCGCCGAGGCGATGAAGCGACAGCTTCGAACCTTCGTGATTCCTGCGGATGGCAGCAACTGGTCCAGCGGGTGGACGGTATTTGTCGACGTCAACAGCAATGTCTCGACCACGGCCTTGTCCTACGAGGGCGGCACTGACATCCTGCTGCCCAGTGTCGATGCGTTGCCGTCGTCGATCACCATCGACACCACCAGTGCGACCAGCTTTGTCCATTCTGGCGTCAAGTACGTGATGTTCAACGGCACCGGTTTCATGAGCCTGATCGGTGGCGGGTTTCCGTCGGGCGGCGCCGATTCGCTGGACTTCAGCAATGGCAGCGAGACCCGGCGGGTGCTCGCCAGCGTGGCCGGGCGTGTTCGCGTGTGCAAGCCCAACACCACCGAATGCACTGTGGGCGTCTTTTGACCTCGGTCTGAGTCCACGTCGTGGCCCGTTTGCCCCGTTCCGTGGTGGCGGGCCTGCCCCACGTGGTCATCCACCGAGGCTTGACTGGGCAGGACGTCTTTCGCGACGACGTTGACCGTCTGGCCTACCGTCAGGCGCTGGTGCAGGCCTCGCGCGACGCGGGCGTCGCGGTCCATGGCTATGGGCTGTGCCGAGACGAGGTGCGCCTGCTGGTCACGCCCTCTGCGCCGCAAGCGCTGTCCACGATGATGCAAAGCATCGGCCGACGCTACGTCCGCAGTTTCAACCAGCGCCATGGCCGCAACGGCACGCCCTGGGAAGGACGGTTCCGGTCCACGGTCATCGACGCCCCGGATTGGTTCATGCGCTGCCTGCAATACGCCGAAACCTGCTCTGGCGACGGCCCGAGCGACATTGATCCGGCGCTGTTGGCTGGCGCTGACGAGTGTTCGAGCGCCGGGCATCACCTCGGGCTGCGGATCGACGAGTGGATCACCGAGCACGCGCTGTTCTGGGCCATCGGGAACACGCCGTTCGATCGCGAGGTCGCTTATCGGCGCGTGTTGGCACACTCGCTGTCACCCCGTGACATCGAAGCCGTCCGCAGCGCCACGCTGAAAGGGTGGGCGCTGGGCAGCCCCGCGTTTGCGAAATCGATCGAGGTATTGACCGGGCGGCGTCACGAACCTTTGGCCCGAGGCCGGCCGGCGCTGAGTGCCAAGGCCGCGCGGGGCGAGATCTAATCTGTCCCTATTTACAAAGAGCAGATTTAATGGGCCTTTACAAAAAGGGTCAGACCCTATTTTAAGTTCTTGGCATGCTTACTGCGGCGCGCTAGGATTAACCCTCCTCATGCACCTCAGGAGCTCGCGATGCACCAGGCCGCGCCAAGAAACACCCTGCAAGACGAACGCACGCTGGCCAGCGAGCATGGGCTGTATCAGCCGAGTCAGGAGCATGACGCTTGTGGCGTCGGCTTCGTGGCCCACATCAAGGGCAGCAAGGCACACTCGATCGTCGAGCAGGGCCTGAAGATCCTCGAAAACCTCGACCACCGCGGTGCAGTCGGCGCCGACAAGCTGATGGGTGATGGCGCGGGCATCCTGATCCAGATCCCCGATGAGCTGTACCGCGCCGAGATGGCTGCGCAAGGCATCGAGTTGCCGGCGCCCGGCGAGTACGGCGTTGGCATGATCTTCCTGCCGAAGGAACACGCCTCGCGCCTCGCCTGCGAGCAGGAGCTGGTGCGCGCGGTGCGGGCCGAAGGCCAGGTGGTGCTGGGATGGCGCGACGTGGCCGTCGATGTCGACATGCCGATGTCACCCACGGTGCGCGAGAAAGAGCCGGTGATCCGCCAGATCTTCATCGGCCGCGGCCCCGATGTGATCGTACCCGACGCGCTGGAGCGCAAGCTGTATGTGATCCGCAAGACCGCGTCGAGCGCCATTCAGCGGCTGAAGCTGACCCACAGCCATGAGTACTACGTGCCCAGCATGAGCTGCCGCACCATCATCTACAAGGGCTTGCTGCTGGCCAACCAAGTCGGCGTCTATTTCAAGGATCTGGTCGACCCGCGCACTACCTCGGCACTCGCACTGGTTCACCAGCGCTTCTCCACCAACACCTTCCCTGAATGGCCGCTGGCGCACCCGTACCGCATGGTCGCGCACAACGGCGAAATCAACACCGTCAAGGGCAACTTCAACTGGATGCGCGCCCGGGAAGGCGTGATGAAGTCGCCGGTGTTGGGTGACGACCTGCACAAGCTCTACCCGATCAGCTTCGAAGGCCAGAGCGACACCGCTACCTTCGACAACGCGCTCGAGCTGCTGACGATGAGCGGGTACTCACTTGCCCACGCCGCCATGATGATGATTCCCGAGGCCTGGGAGCAACACACGACGATGGACGAGCGCCGCCGCGCGTTCTACGAGTACCACGCCGCGATGCTGGAGCCGTGGGACGGCCCGGCTGCCATGGTGTTCACCGACGGCCGCCAGATCGGCGCCACGCTGGACCGCAACGGCCTGCGCCCGGCGCGCTACATCGTCACCGACGACGACCTGGTGGTGATGGCGTCCGAGTCCGGCGTGCTGCCGTTCCCCGAAGACAAGATCATCAAGAAGTGGCGCCTGCAGCCGGGCAAGATGTTCCTGATCGACTTCGAACAGGGCCGCATCGTCGACGACGAGGAACTGAAAAACCAGTTCGCCTCGGCCAAGCCTTACCGCCAGTGGATCGAGAGCGTTCGCATCAAGCTCGAAGACGTGCCGGCCGAAGGCGCGGCCACCACCTTCACCGAGACACTGCTCGATCGTCAGCAGGCGTTCGGCTACACCCAGGAAGACATCAAGTTCCTGATGAGCCCGATGGCACAGGCCGGTGAGGAAGCCACCGGCTCGATGGGCAACGATTCGCCGCTGGCGGTGCTGTCCGACAAGAACAAGCCGCTGTACAACTACTTCAAGCAGCTGTTCGCGCAGGTCACCAACCCGCCGATCGACCCGATCCGCGAGAACATCGTGATGTCGCTGGTCAGCTTCATCGGCCCGAAGCCGAACCTGCTCGACATCAATGCGGTCAACCCGCCGATGCGGCTCGAAGTGCCGCAGCCCATCCTCGATTTCGACGACATGGCACGGCTGCGCGGCATCGAGCGCCACACCGCCGCCAAGTTCAAGAGCCACGAGCTCGACATCACCTATCCGGTGGAGTGGGGTGGCGAGGGTGTCGAGGCCAAGCTGGCGTCGCTGTGTGCGGAGTACGATGCGATCCGTGGCGGCCACAACATCCTGATCATCAGCGACCGTCGCGCTGATCGCGGCCATGTCGCGATCCCGGCGGTGCTGGCCTTGTCGGCCGTGCACCAGCACCTGGTGCGCGAAGGGCTGCGCACGACGGCCGGCTTGGTCGTCGAAACTGGCTCGGCGCGAGAGGTCCACCACTTCGCTGTGCTGGCAGGCTACGGCGCTGAGGCGGTGCACCCGTACCTGGCGATGGAAACGCTGGCGAATCTGCACCGCGATCTGCCGGCCGACCTGTCGACCGAGAAGGCGATCTACAACTACGTCAAGGCCATCGGCAAAGGCCTGTCGAAGATCATGTCCAAGATGGGCGTGAGCACCTACATGAGCTACTGCGGCGCGCAGCTGTTCGAAGCCATCGGCTTGGAAAAGGCCATGGTCGACAAGTACTTCCGTGGCACGGCCTCTCAGGTCGGCGGCATTGGTGTGTTCAAGGTCGCCGAAGAAGCCCTGCGCATGCACCACGCCGCGTTTGGCGATGACCCGGTGCTGGCCGGCATGCTCGATGCTGGCGGCGAATACGCCTGGCGCGTGCGTGGCGAAGAGCACATGTGGACGCCCGACGCGATCGCCAAGCTGCAGCACAGCACGCGCGCCAACAAGTTCGACACCTACAAGGAATACGCGCAGCTGATCAACGACCAGTCGCGCCGCCACTTGACGCTGCGCGGCTTGTTCGAGTTCAAGCTCGATCCGAGCAAGGCGATCCCGCTCGACGAAGTCGAGCCCGCCGCCGAGATCGTCAAGCGCTTCGCCACGGGCGCGATGTCGCTGGGCTCGATCTCGACCGAGGCGCACAGCACCTTGGCCATCGCGATGAACCGCATCGGCGGCAAGAGCAACACCGGCGAAGGTGGTGAAGACCCGGCGCGGTATCGCAATGAGCTCAAGGGCATCCCGATCGCCGAGGGAACCAAGATCAGCGACGTGCTGGGCGAGAAGGTCATCGTGGCCGACTTCCCGTTGAAGGCGGGTGACTCGCTGCGCAGCAAGATCAAGCAGGTGGCGTCAGGCCGCTTCGGTGTCACCACCGAATACCTGTCCAGCGCCGACCAGATCCAGATCAAGATGGCACAGGGCGCGAAGCCGGGCGAGGGCGGTCAGCTGCCCGGTGGCAAGGTCAGTGACTACATCGGCTTCTTGCGCTATTCAGTGCCGGGCGTTGGTTTGATCTCGCCCCCACCGCACCACGACATCTATTCGATCGAGGACCTCGCACAACTGATCCACGACCTGAAAAACGCCAATCAGCGCGCTGACATCAGCGTCAAGCTGGTCAGCGAAGTCGGCGTTGGCACCATCGCTGCTGGCGTCGCCAAGGCCAAGGCGGACCATGTGGTGATCGCCGGCCATGACGGCGGCACCGGGGCGTCGCCCTGGAGTTCGATCAAGCATGCCGGCACGCCGTGGGAGCTGGGGCTCGCCGAGACGCAGCAGACGCTGGTGCTCAATCGTTTGCGCTCACGCATCCGCGTGCAGGCCGATGGCCAGATGAAGACCGGCCGCGATGTGGTCATCGGGGCACTGCTCGGTGCCGATGAGTTCGGCTTCGCGACCGCGCCGCTGGTGGTCGAAGGCTGCATCATGATGCGCAAGTGCCACCTGAACACCTGCCCGGTGGGCGTGGCCACGCAAGACCCGCTGCTGCGCGCCAAGTTCCAGGGCAAGCCCGAGCATGTGGTGAACTTCTTCTTCTTCGTCGCCGAAGAAGCGCGCCAGATCATGGCGCAGCTGGGCATCCGGAAATTCGACGACCTGATCGGCCGCGCCGACCTGCTCGACACGAAGAAGGGCATTGCCCACTGGAAGGCCAAGGGCCTCGATTTTTCGCGCATCTTCCACCTGCCGGCGGCACCGGCCGACGTGCCGCGCCGCCAGGTCGAAACGCAGGACCATGGCCTGGCCCGCGCGCTCGACGTGACGCTGATCGAAAAGTGCAAGCCGGCCTTCGAGCGCGGCGAGAAGGTGCAGTTCATGCAGGCGGTGCGCAACGTCAACCGCACCGTCGGCGCGATGCTGTCGGGCGAACTGGTGCGCCTGCATCCCGAAGGCCTGCCGGATCAGAGCATCTTCATCCAGATGGAAGGCACCGGTGGCCAGAGCTTCGGTGCGTTCCTGGCCAAGGGCATCACCTTCTACCTGATCGGTGACGCCAACGACTACACCGGCAAGGGCATGAGCGGCGGGCGCATCGCGATCCGCCCGAGCATCGAATTCCGGGGTGATGCATTGAAAAACATCATCGTCGGCAACACCGTGCTGTACGGCGCGACCAGCGGTGAGGCCTTCTTCCGCGGCGTGGCTGGCGAGCGTTTCGCGGTGCGGCTGTCAGGCGCCACCGCGGTGGTGGAGGGCACCGGCGACCACGGCTGCGAATACATGACCGGCGGCACCGTCGTCGTGCTCGGTGAGACCGGCCGCAACTTCGCGGCCGGCATGAGCGGCGGCGTGGCCTATGTCTACGACGCCGACGGTCACTTTGCTTCGCGCTGCAACACCTCGATGGTCAACCTCGAACGCGTGCTGCCACCCGCCGTGCAGGCGGCCAATACCGACCGTGCGATGTGGCACAAGGGCAAGGACGGCACGGCGGAAAGCGACGACGCGATCCTGAAGAAGCTGATCGAGGACCACCACAAGTGGACCGGCTCACTGCAGGCCCGCCACCTGCTGGACCAGTGGGAGCTGTCGCGTGCGAAATTCGTCAAGGTGTTCCCGATCGAATACAAGCGCGCGCTTGCCGAGATGGCCTTGAAGGCAGCCCAGCAAACCACGGTTCAGGAGTCCGTTGCGGCCTCGCCCGCGCCGGCGCTCGTGAAGACACCCGAGAAGAAAACCAAGGTGTCGCCAGCGAAGTGATGTGCTCGCGGGCGATGGCGCACGTGCGCCACCGCCGGCTGCACCTTGTGAATCGAATCAACCCGTCAGTCAGAAAGTTGCAGGAACATCATGGGAAAAGTCACCGGCTTCATGGAGTACGAGCGCCTGGAAGAGCCCTATCAGCCAGTGCAACTCCGCCTGAAGAACTACAACGAAGTGGCGATGGGGCTGAAGGAAGACGAGGCCAAGGTGCAGAGCGCACGCTGCATGGACTGCGGCACGCCGTTCTGCAACAACGGCTGCCCGGTCAACAACATCATCCCGGACTTCAACGACCTGGTGTACCGCGGCGACTGGAAGAACGCGATCGAGGTGCTGCACTCGACCAACAACTTCCCTGAGTTCACCGGTCGCATCTGCCCGGCGCCTTGCGAGGCGGCGTGCACGCTGTACGTCAATGACGACGCGGTCGGCATCAAGAGCATCGAGCACGCGATCATCGACCGCGCCTGGGCCGAAGGCTGGGTGCTGCCGCACCCGCCCAAGCACAAGTCCGGCAAGACGGTGGCCATCGTTGGCTCCGGCCCGGCGGGGCTCGCCGCCGCGCAGCAACTGGTGCGTGCGGGGCATGAGGTGACGGTGTTCGAGAAGAACGATCGCATTGGCGGCCTGCTGCGCTACGGCATCCCCGACTTCAAGATGGAGAAGTCGCACATCGATCGCCGCGTCGACCAAATGCGCTTCGAGGGCGTGGTGTTTCGCACCGGCGTGATGGTCGGCGCCTTGCCCGAAGGCTCCAAGGTCACCAACTGGGCCAAGGAAGTCATCGCGCCCGAGCAGCTCAAGGCGCAGTTCGATGTGGTGCTGCTGGCCGGCGGTGCCGAGCAGTCGCGCGACCTGCCAGTGCCGGGGCGCGACCTCGACGGGATCCACTTCGCGATGGAATTCCTGCCGCAGCAGAACAAGGTGATCGCCGGCGACAAGCTGAAGACGCTGGGCATCACGCAGATCCGCGCCGACGGCAAGCATGTGGTCGTGATCGGTGGCGGCGACACCGGCAGCGACTGCGTTGGCACCAGCAACCGCCACGGTGCTGAAAGCGTCACCCAGTTCGAACTGATGCCGATGCCGCCCGAGCACGAGAACGGTCCGCTGGTGTGGCCGTACTGGCCGACCAAGCTGCGCACCTCGTCCAGCCATGAAGAAGGCTGCGAGCGCGAATTCGCCATCGCCACCAAGGAGTTCATCGGTGGCGAAGGCAAGGACAAAGGCAAGGTCAAGGCGCTGAAGTCGGTGCGCGTCGAATGGCAGGGCGGCAAGATGGTCGAAGTGCCGGGGACTGAGCAGATCATCCCGGCCGATCTGGTGCTGCTCGCCATGGGCTTCGTCAGCCCGGTCGTCAGCGTGCTCGACGCCTTCGGTGTCGACAAGGACGCGCGCGGCAATGCCCGCGCCAGCACCGATGAGGGCGGCTACGCGACCAACGTGCCGAAGGTGTTTGCCGCCGGTGACGTGCGGCGCGGCCAGTCGCTGGTGGTGTGGGCGATCCGTGAAGGCCGCCAGGCGGCACGCGAGATCGATGCGCTGCTGATGGGACACAGCGACCTGCCTCGCTGAGGTTCCGAGCGCTCGAGAACGCCAGCGACCGATGGCTGATCGCCCCATCGGTCGATCCGGGCCGCATCCCCTATCATCGGCAGCCCGGCGGGAGGCCCCATGCCTCTTCACGTTGTGCTGTCCCATGACCCCTGTGCCTGATTCCCGTTCGACCGCATTGCCAGCCCTGGTTTCCATGCGTGGTGTGAGCTGCGGCTATGGCGATCGCCTCATCCTCAGCAACGTCGACCTGGATCTGCATCGCGGGCAAGTGATCGGCGTGATGGGCACCTCGGGTGGCGGCAAGACGACGCTGCTGCGCTTGATCGGCCGACAGCTGACGCCGATCTCGGGGCAGGTGATGTTCGACGGTGTGGACATCGCCGGGCTCGATCGTGACGGGCTCTACGCGCTGCGCCGACGCATGGGCATGCTGTTCCAGTTCGGCGCCTTGTTCACCGATCTGTCGGTGTTCGACAACGTGGCCTTCCCGCTGCGTGAACACACCAACCTGAGCGAATTGATGATCCGCGACGTGGTGCTGATGAAGCTCGACGCCGTCGGTCTGCGCGGTGCGCGCAACCTGATGCCGTCGGAAGTGTCGGGCGGCATGGCGCGCCGCGTGGCACTCGCACGCGCCATCGCACTCGACCCCGATTTGATCATGTACGACGAGCCGTTTGCCGGACTGGACCCGATCTCGCTGGGCAGCGCCTCGCGCTTGATCCGCGATCTTGGGCACGCGCTGGGTGTCACCAGCATCGTCGTGTCGCACGACGTCGAGGAAACCTTCGCCATCGCCGACCACATCGTGTTCATCGCCAACGGCAACATCGTCGCGCAGGGCACGCCGGCGGAGATCCGTGCCAGCACCGACCCACTGGTGCACCAGTTCTTCACCGCGTCGCCGGACGGCCCGGTGGAATTCCACTACCCAGCCGTGTCGATCGCCGATGATTTCGGCGCGGGAGCACGCCGATGAACTGGCTCAATCCCGAGTCGGTTGGCCACCTGGTGCGCTGCCAACTCGTCAGCCTCGGCATGTCGGCGCGGTTGTTCGCCCGTCTGGTGGTGCTGACGCCCGCCGCACTGCGCCGGTTTTCATTGGTCAGCGAGCAGACCTATTTCGTCGGCAATCGCTCGCTGTCCATCATCAGCGTGTCGGGCCTGTTCGTCGGTTTCGTGCTGGCTCTGCAGGGCTACTACACCCTGAAGCGCTACGGATCTGCTGAAGCGGTGGGCCTGCTGGTCGCGCTGTCGCTGGTGCGTGAACTGGGCCCGGTGGTCACCGCGCTGTTGTTCGCCGGTCGTGCCGGCACCTCGCTGACTGCGGAAATCGGTTTGATGAAGGCCGGCGAGCAACTGGCGGCGATGGAGATGATGGCCGTCGATCCGGTGCGCCGAGTGCTTGCGCCGCGCTTCTGGGCGGGGCTGATCTCGATGCCTTTGCTGGCGGCGGTGTTCAGTGCGGTCGGTGTGATCGGTGGCTGGCTGGTCGCGGTGCCGCTGCTGGGCATCGACGACGGCTCGTTCTGGTCGCAGATGCAAGGCGGCGTGCGCTGGAGCGCTGACGTGGGCAATGGCGTCATCAAGAGCATCGTGTTCGGCATCACCGTGACCTTCGTGGCGCTGTGGCAGGGCTACACCTGCAAGGCAACGCCAGAAGGGGTGTCGCAAGCCACCACGCAGACGGTGGTGGTGTCGTCGCTGGCGGTGTTGGCGCTGGACTTCGTGCTGACCGCGATGATGTTCTCGATCTGAACTTTCTGCTTCAATGACCGATATGATTTCTCAAGGGGAATGACGTTGCAACAATCTCGTCATGACGTGTGGGTCGGGCTGTTCGTGATGGCCGGTGCAGCCGCTTTGCTGTTCCTGGCGCTGAAAGCTGGCAATTTGTTGAGTCTGAATTTCGACGAAACCTATGGTGTCGTCGCGCGCTTCGACAACATTGGCGGGTTGAAGCCGCGGGCCGCGGTGAAAAGCGCCGGTGTGGTGGTCGGGCGGGTGGACTCGATCGGCTTCGACGACAAGACCTACCAGGCCAGCGTGGCCTTGCAGCTTCAGGAGAAGTTCAAGTTCCCCAAGGACAGTTCCGCCAAAATTTTGACGTCTGGACTGCTAGGCGAGCAGTACATCGGGATTGAGCCCGGCGGTAACGAGAAAAATCTGGCTGCTGGCGATGTCATCACGCAAACCCAGTCCGCCGTGGTGCTGGAGAATCTGATCAGCCAGTTCCTGTTCAACAAGGCCTCAGAAGGCAAACCCACTGCCGAAGCCGCCAAAGGAGAAGAAAAGTGAAGTACCCATCCCGAAGCGGTTTGAAATCCCTGGTCTGCGCCTCGCTGGTGCTGGTCCTGCAAGGCTGTGCCTCTACGCCTGCTCCCAGCGGCAACGCGCAGGTCAACGACCCGATCGAGGGTTTCAACCGGACGATGTTCGGGTTCAACGAGAAGGTGGACGAAAACGTCCTGAAGCCAGTGGCCACCGGCTACAAGAATGTCGTGCCCAGCCCTGCGAGAACCGGCGTCACCAACTTTCACAACAACTTTGAAGACGCTTGGTCGGCGGTCAACAGCTTGTTCCAGTTGAAGTTCGAGCATGCCGCGAGCGACACGATGCGGGTGTTGGTGAACACCACCCTCGGGTTCGGTGGTCTGCTCGACTGGGGCTCGGAAATGCGCCTGCAGCGCTACAACGAAGACTTCGGGCAGACGCTGGGTTACTGGGGAATGGGCGAGGGCGCTTATGTGGTCTGGCCACTCCTCGGCCCGTCAACCGCGCGTGACTCGGTCGCATTGCCGCTGGACCTGACGGCCGGGCCTGGCCTGGTCATCGAGAGCACCGCGATATCAATCAGCGCTGCGGCGTTGAACGTGGTCAACACCCGCGCGAACTTGCTGGACACCACCGCCTTGCTCGATGACATCGTGCTCGACAAGTACATCTTCGTTCGCGACGGATTCCTGCAGCGTCGCCGCAGCCAGGTCTACGACGGCAACCCGCCGGACGCGCCAAAGAATTGATGCCGCGGCCTGCTGAGGCTCGCCAGAACAACAGGCTAGCCCGACAGGCGTCGGCAGCGGGCAGCGAACTTTCCGGGCCCGGCTGCCTCCAACTTACATGACCGGTCCTGTAGACCGAGGAGAGAATCGCCAAATGATGCAAAAGAAGAGACTCGCCGCCCTGTGTGCTGGTTGGCTGACGGTGTTTACACCGGCATTGCATGCGCAAACTGCCGCTGGGCCGACCGCGGCCGCGGCGGCCGCTCAATCGCCGGAT